>NZ_JBFADP010000017.1:0-136100 GCF_040641415.1 Streptomyces sp. NPDC020875
GGAACTGCGCGAACAGCCACGACGGTGGTGCGGACCGCCGACAACATCAGGCCGCTGGGCGCGGCCCGGGCAGTTCGGGCGGTGCCGTGGAGGGCCAAGGCGCTGGGGGTCCCCCCATTGCCGAAGGCATAGGGGGCGGAACTGCGCGAACAGCCACGACGGTGGTGCGGACCGCCGACAACATCAGGCCGCTGGGCGCGGCCCGGGCAGTTCGGGCGGTGCCGTGGAGAGTCAAGGCGCTGGGGGTCCCCCCATTGCCGAAGGCATAGGGGGCGGAACTGCGCGACCAGCCACCCACGGTCCGCGGACCGCGAACAGGAATCAGCGGCTGGGCGCGACCCGGGCAGTGCGCGCGGCGCCCCGGAGGGGCCAGGGCACGGCCCGGGTTCCGGGCCCCACCCGGAGAGGCGAGGGCGCGGCACGGCGCCGGTCTCCGGGGCAGGCGCGGGGTCTACCCGGAGGGGCAGGCGCGCGGCGTCAGCGCAAGGGGTGCGGTTGGCCCGCGACCACCAGGAGGACGTGTTCGCACTCCGCCGCCACCCCCGCGTTCACCCGCCCCAGTTCGTCCCGGAAGCGGCGGCCCGACGCCGTCGCGGGGACGACGCCCGAGCCGGCTTCGTTGGTGACGGCGACGACCATGCGCCGGGTCTCGCGGATCGCCCGGATCAGTTCGGCGACGCGGGCGCGGAGCGCGTCCGCGCCGCCCGCCGCCCAGGTCGCGTCGTCCCACGCGCCGACGCGGTCCATCGCGTCGGTGAGCCAGAGCGACAGGCAGTCGATCAGCAGCGGCGGCCCGGGTTCGGCGAGCAGCGGTACGAGGTCGCAGGTCTCCTCGGTGCGCCAGGTGCCGGGGCGCCGGTCGCGGTGGAGCCGGACGCGTTCGGCCCACTCGGTGTCCTCGCCGCGCGTTCCGCCGGTGGCGACGTACACCACGTCGGGGAAGGCTTCGAGCCGCCGTTCGGCTTCGACGGACTTGCCGGACCTGGCGCCTCCGGTGACGAGGGTGCGCCGGGGCACGTCCGGCACGGCGTGGTACTCGCCGACCAGCAGGGTCGACCCGTCGGGTACGGCCCGCGCGCCCGCCGCCGCGAGCCGCCGGTCGAGTTCGGGCCCGCCGGGCACGTCGTGGTCGAGGTGGGCGGCGACCACATCGGTCGTCGGCCCGACGGCCCCGGCCGCCCGCAGCCGGGCGATCGCGTCGGGCCGTCCGACGACATCGGCGACCACCATGTCGTACGGCCCGGTGCCGTCGGCGAGCCCGGCGGGCGCCCCGCCCGGCGGGAGATAGAGCAGCCGGTCGCCCGCGGGCGAGGTGACCTCGTACCCCGTCCCCGGGTGGTCCATCGGCACGGCCCGTACCCGGTGCCCGCTGATCAGGGTCAGTACCCGCCCGTCGGGAACCCGCCCGGCGGCCGGCAGTCCGGGGGGGAGGTCCACGGCGGGCCCGTCGTGCGGATGGGTCAGCAGTACCTGGCGTACGCCCGCCAGGGAGTGCCCGGCGCGGGCGGCGGCGAGCGCGGCGCCCGGGGTGAGGTCGAGCAGCAGCGCCCCGTCGACGAGGAGCGCCGTCGCGGCCCTCGCCCGTGAGCCGCGGGCGAGGGCGCAGACCGCGCAGGGGCAGTCGGACCGGGGCAGTCCGGCGGGCGCGCCGGTGCCGAGCAGAGTCAGTTCCACGCCTTGATCCTCCCGCGTCCCCGGCCCTGTTGCGCGCCCGGCTACGCTGCGGGCAGGACGGAGATCACCTACAGCCCTCCGGAGGCGGACATGGCATGGACGTGGCGGTTCGAGAAGTCCGACGGTACGCAGGTCGCGCCCGCGGTGGAACCCGAGGAGTTCACCACTCAGGGGGACGCGGAGAGCTGGCTCGGGGAGCACTGGAAGGAACTGCGGGCGGGCGGTGCCGGGCAGGTCGTCCTCTCGGAGGACAGCACGGTGATCTACGGCCCGATGAGCCTGGACGCCCCGGAGTAGTCCGCGTGGCGCACCGGTGAGCGGTGCGCCCGATGCCGAACGGCGGCGGAGGCGGTGGCGGTCCCGGGACCGCCACCACCCCCGGCCACAGCCCCTCACGACCACCGGACCGGCCCGCCCGGACCCGCCGCGTCAGATCTCGCCGAGCGTGACCTGCGCGGAGCGCCGTTCCCCGCCGCGCGTGTAGGCCACCACGACCTTGTCGCCCGGGCTCTCCGACGCCAGCGCCTCCGCCAGGGACGTGATGGTGGTGATCTGCGCGGATCCCAGCCGGGTGATGATGTCCCCGGACTTGAGCCCCGCGTCGTCGGCCGGGCCGCCCTTCTCGACGTCCACGACCGCCGTCCCGGACGGCTGGTAATTGTCGTCGAGTACGGTCCGCGCGGTGATCCCGAGCGCCGCCCGGCCCGAGTCGGTGACCCGGCCGGTGGTGATGATCTGGTCGGCGACCGTCTTCACCATGGACGCCGGGATGGCGAACCCGATTCCGGGCGCGGCGCTGTTGCCGAGGTCGGGATCGGTCGCGGCGAGGGTGGGGATGCCGATGATCCGGCTGTCGAGGTTGACCAGCGCGCCCCCGCTGTTGCCCGGGTTGATCGCGGCCGAGGTCTGCACCATGTTGCCGATGGTGGCGCCGGTACCACCGCCGGAGGAGCTCTCGGTGACGGTCCGGCCGACGGCGGAGACGATGCCCTGCGTCACGCTGCCGGAGAGCCCCAGCGGTGAGCCCATCGCCAGCACGATCTGCCCGACCTGGACCTGTGAACTGTCGCCGAAGACGGCGGGCTTCACCCCGGTCGGCACCCGGTCGAGTTTGAGGACGGCGAGGTCCTGCTCCGGGTAGGAGGAGACGAGTTTCGCCGGTACCGGCTCCTCGCCGGTGGCGACGGTGATCTGGAAGGAGTCGGCGGAGTCGACGACATGGGCGTTGGTGATCAGATGGCCCCGCTCGTCGTAGACGACACCGGAGCCGAGGCTGTCGCCCGCCTCGATCTGGACGACGGACGGGAGGACGTCCTCGATGACGTCCTGGTACGCCGTCTGGAGGTCGTCCACGACCCGGGGCGCGGCGGCCCGGGTGGAGCTCGTCGGGGTCACGGCGGGCTCGGACTCCTCGCCGCAGCCGGTGGCCAGCACGCTCAGGGCGGCCAGGGATATCGCGGCGGCCAGCGCCGTGGCCGACCGGAGCGGGCGGCGGCCCGGGGTCGTACGACGGGCCCCTCGGGAGCGGCGGGCGGGGCCGGAGTCGGCGGCGGGCGGCGGGGGACGGTGGCGGCGGGAGCGGGGGGCGTCGTCCATGCCCGCAGTCTCCCCGCCGCCCGCCGCCGACGGCCTGTTCTACGCCTCCGATCAGGTGGCCGCACCCCGGGAACGCCCGGCCCGGTTAGGCACGCCCCGGGAGCGCCCCGCCGGGGAATCGCGTCACCGGGAAACGCCCGGCCCGGCACCACTCGGGAAACGCCCCACCCGGGTAGGCGCCACCCGGGAGCGCCCCGCCGGGGAAACGCGTCACCCACGAGAAGGCCCGACCGGGCACGGCCCGTCCGAGCCGCCCGGCGGCGAGTACGCCCGGGTCTTCCCGGCGCGCTCCCGACGGCCCCGGCCCCGGGGCGCCCGCGCGGCCGACAGTCCGGTCCGCCGCCCGAGCCCGGTCCGAGCCCGGTCCGGGCCCTCAGCCCACCGGCGTCCCCGTCTGTTCCCGGGGGCCCGGGACCGCCGGGTCCGAGGCCAGGAACTGGGTCGCCGCCAGCTCCCCGTACAGCGGGTCCGACGCCACCAGTTCGGCATGGGTGCCCACGGCCCGGACCACACCCGCGTCCATCACCACGATCCGGTCGGCCAGGGTCACCGTCGACAGCCGGTGCGCCACCACCAGCACCGTCACATCCCGGGCCACATCCGCCACCACGTCCCGCAGCGCCATCTCGTTGACCGCGTCGAGCTGCGACGTCGCCTCGTCGAGCAGCAGCAGCCGGGGGCGGCGCAGCAGCGCCCGGGCGATGGCCACCCGCTGCCGCTCACCGCCGGAGAGCTTGGAGCCCCGGTGTCCGACGACGGTCTCCAGGCCGTCCGGCAGCCGGTCGACCAGCGTGTCGAGCCTGGCCCGTACCAGCACGTCCCGGATGTCCTCGTCGGTGGCGTCCGGCGCGGCGAAGACGAGATTCTCGCGCAGGGTGCCCGAGAGTACGGGCGCGTCCTGCTCCACATAGCCGATGGAGGCCCGCAGCTCTCTCAGCGGCCACTCCCGGACGTCCCGCCCGTCGACCAGGACCCGGCCGCCCCCGGCCTCGTAGAACCGCTCGATCAGCCCGAAGACGGTGGTCTTGCCCGCGCCCGACGGGCCCACGAAGGCCGTCATCCCGGCGCCCGGCACCGTGAACGTGACGCCGTGGTGGACCGGCGGCAGGTCCTCGCGGTAGCGGAAGCGGACGTCCTCGAAGGCGACCGCCGCCGCCCGTCCGGCGGCGGCCGGCGGCGCGGCGTCCGCCGGACCCGGCTCCTCGGTCGCCAGCCGTTCGGCCTCCACGATCCGGGCGATCGCCGCCGAACCCACCTGGTACTGGGTGGCCGCGTCCACCAGCGACGAGATCGGTTCGATCAGATAGAAGAGGAAGAGCAGAAACGCCACCAGGGTGGAGACCGGGATCTCCCCGGACGCCACCCGCGCGCCCCCGACGCCGAGGACCGCCAGGAACGACACCTGGACGGCGAGCCCGATCGACGTATGGGCCACGGCCTCCCACTTCGACGACTGCACCCCGTACCGCCAGGCGGTCGCCGCCGCCCGGCTGACGACCTCGGTCTCCCGCTCCTCCGCGCCGGACGCCTTGATGGTGCGGAACGCCCCGAAGGCCCGCTCCAGGACGGTGGAGATCTCGCCCACCGCCTCCTGGGACTTCTTGGTCGCCTTGGAGATCTGCGGCATGACCAGGGCGACGGCCCCGCCGATCAGCACGATCACCGCGAGGGTCACGCCCAGCAGGACCGGGTCCATCACGGCCATCAGCGTGATCGTGGCGACGAAGGTGACCCCGCCGGTGACCGCCGCCACCACCGACCGGGTGGTGACCGCCTTCAGCAGGGTCGTGTCCGAGGTGACCCGGGACATCAGATCGCCGGGCTGGGTCTTCTCCACCTCGGGCAGCCGCAGCCGCAGCAGCCGGCCGATCAGGGACCGGCGGGCGGCCAGCACCACGGACTCGGCGGTCCGGTCGAGTACGTACGCGCCCACGGCGTCGATCACCGTACCGACCAGTACCAGCGCCGTCAGCAGGACCAGGATCCCGCCGATCCCGGCGTCGGTGCCCAGCTTGTCGACCAGGGACTTGGCGGCCAGCGGCTGGGCCAGCCCGGCGGCGGCCCCCGCCAGGGCGCAGAGCGCGCCGAGCACCACGGCCCAGCGGTGCGGGCGGAAATGGCCGTACAGCGCCCGCCAGGTCTCCCCGGCGCTCAGTACGGGCGTGCCCGTCGCCCCGGCGTCGCCGTCAACGGGCGGCCGACCGGCGGATTCATCATTACGGGCGGTTTCTTCGGTGCTCACACGTCGGGGGACGCGAAAACCCCCGGTCGTACCTGACCGGGGGCGCGTAACAGTCGGGGCGGAAGTTGCCCGTGGGTGCCGGGCACGACCCCGGAGACCTGCCCCGGAGCGGCGGACCGGCGCGTACTGGTCGATCCGCCGGAGCGCCCCGGTCCGGACACCCCGGAGTCGGCCGTACACGACCGTGGCCGCCGACGGCCCGGCGCGAGGGCGCGGCCGGGGTCAGCCCCGTACGCCGCAGAGATGGAGCAGGGCCGCCATCCGCCGGTACGGATCCGTCCGCCCGGCCCGGTCCTCCGCCGCCAGCAACCGCTCCACCTGCGGGGAGTCCAGCCGGGGAGCGTCCGGACGGTCGTCGTGGACCACCGGCAGCCGGGCGTCGTCGGCCCATTCGCTGAAGACCTGGACCCCGTACCAGACATGGAGGGGAGCCGCGATCCCGGCGAGGGTCGAGGTCAGTACCTCCAGCCGCTCGGCCCGCGGCGGCAGCCCGGTCCGCTCGTCGGTATAGCCGGTCGCCTCGGGATCCAGCGCCGCCAGCGCACCCGCCCAGTCCCCGGCGAGCCCGGGACCGAGGGCGAGCCCGTCGGCGTTCCGGACCACGAGGGAGAGCAGTCCGCCGGGCGCCAGCACCCGGGCCATCCCGGCGAGCACCGCGTCCGGCTCCGGGGAGTTCATCAGCACCCCGTGGCAGAGCACCACGTCGAAGCTGCCCGGCGCGAAGTGCACCCCGGTCTCCCGGCCGTCGCCCTCCAGCAGCCGGACCCGTTCCCGGATCCCGGCGGGCTCGGCCGCCAGCGACTCCTGAGCCGCGCGCAGCAGCCCCGGGTCCGCCTCCAGGCCGGTGATGGTGTGCCCGGCCCTGGCCAGCCGCAGGGCCTGGACGCCCCGCCCCATGCCGACGTCGAGGATCCGCAGCCGCTGCCCCACGGGGTAGCGGGCCACGATCTGCTCGTCGAGCTGACGGGCGAGCAGCTCCTGACGGACCGCCTCCCGCAGCGCGCCCGGCGGTACCGGGGCAGCGGTCGGTACGGGCCCGTCGGCGGTCGGCGTCGCAGCCGGTTCGGCGGCGATGGCGGTGGCTGCCGCGAGGGGTTCCGGAATCTGCCCGCTCAGGGCCGTTCTCCCCGCTTGACCTGCGGCTTCGGCAGACGCAGCCGACGCATCTGAAGCGTCCGCATCAGACCGTAGGCGACCGCGCCCCGCTTGGGCTCGTCCGGGAAGCGCTCCCGGAGCTGCTTCTTCAGGCGCAGTCCGAGACCGACCGAGTCGATCACGATCATCACGATCACACCGAGCCAGAGCAGCAGCGCCACGGTCTGGAGCTGACCGACGCGGATCATGCTCAGGATCAGGATCACGACCGCCATCGGCAGGAAGAACTCCGCGATGCAGAAGCGGGAGTCCACGAAATCGCGGGTGAAGCGGCGGACCGGGCCCTTGTCACGGGCGGGCAGATACCGCTCGTCACCACTGGCCAGGGCCTCGCGCTGACGCGCCAGCTCCATCCGCCTGGTCTCGCGCGCCCGCTTCATCGCGGCCTTGCGGTCCTTCGGCTGGGTGGCGGCACGACGGCGCTGGCTCTCGGCCTCACTCCGCTTGGGAGTGGGACGGCCCTTGGGAGCCTGCGGATCGCGGGTCTGGGGGGAGTCGGCCGCCGTCACCTGCTGGGCGGGAGCCTTCTCTGTCTTGGCACGGCTACGGAACACAGAACCCAAGGGTACGGGGTGGAGTGCATGGACCCAACGCCGGTGGGGAACGAAACGGCAACACCGTACGTGTGTACTGGGTGAAGGCCGTACCGATATCGGCACCGGAACGGCCCGATCGCAGCGGACGGAAGTGGCGCGGACGCGGTGAGCGACGAGGAGAAGAGCCGTGGACGCGAGAGCCCCGAGGGGCCGCCCGGGAGTACCCCGCCGGGGCGACCCTGACCCTCGTCTACTCCTTGCGCCGGATCAGAAGCCGTACGCAGTCGTCCTTGGGGAGGAGCGCATCCGCGCTCGAACAGTGCGGTAATGGAGGCAGGGCCCGTACTGTGGGTTCTGTTGGAGTGCTGGAGCTGAAGTCCGTCAGAAGGGGGCGCGCGAAGCCCATGAGCGGTGTCATGAAGCGTATGGGGATGATCTTCCGCGCGAAGGCGAACAAGGCCCTTGACCGGGCCGAGGACCCGCGCGAGACCCTCGATTACTCGTACCAGAAGCAGCTCGAACTGCTGCAGAAGGTACGCCGCGGGGTCGCCGATGTGGCGACCTCCCGCAAGCGTCTCGAACTGCAGCTCAACCAGTTGCAGGGCCAGTCCGCCAAGCTGCAGGACCAGGGCCGCAAGGCGCTGGCGCTGGGCCGTGAGGACCTGGCGCGTGAGGCGCTGTCCCGCCGTGCCGCCCTGCAGCAGCAGGTCAGCGATCTGGAGACGCAGCACAGCACGCTCCAGGGCGAGGAGGAGAAGCTGACGCTCGCCGCCCAGCGGCTCCAGGCCAAGGTCGACGCCTTCCGCACGAAGAAGGAGACCATCAAGGCCACGTACACCGCCGCCCAGGCCCAGACCCGGATCGGCGAGGCGTTCTCCGGCATCTCCGAGGAGATGGGCGACGTCGGTCTGGCGATCCAGCGGGCCGAGGACAAGACCGCCCAGCTCCAGGCCAGGGCCGGGGCGATCGACGAGCTGCTCGCCTCGGGCGCGCTCGACGACCCGTCCGGGATGGCCAAGGACGACATCGCGGCCGAGCTGGACCGGATCTCCGGCGGCACGGACGTGGAGCTGGAGCTCCAGCGGATGAAGGCCGAACTGGCGGGCGGCAGCGGCCCGGCCCAGCAGGCCATCGAAGGCGGCAACGGCACCACGCAGGACGGCCGTCCGGACTTCAACAAGCACTGAGGCAAGCAGTGAGGCAGGCTCTGGAACAGGCAGGGCAAGCGCTGAACCAGCACTGACGGGCGGGCGGCACCGGTGACGGCGCCGCACCATCCGAACCGGCGCCGGCGCACCAGCCACACCAACACCGAAGACCAATACCGCAGCTCGACCGGACAGACCGACAGCGCGACGAAGGTAAGGGGCTCGTCATGATCGTACGGATCATGGGGGAGGGCCAGGTGAGGCTGGCGGACAGCCACTTCGCCGAACTGAACAAGCTCGACGACGAACTCTTCGCGGAGCTGGAACAGGGCGACGAGGACGGTTTCCGCCGCACCTACGGCGCCCTGCTCAGCCGGGTCAGGGAGCTGGGGGAGGCGCTGCCCGACGACACCCTGGAGCCGTCCGAGCTGATCCTCCCGGCCCCCGGGGCCACCCTGGAAGAGGTCCGCGAACTGTTCGGCGAATGGGGCTTCATTCCCGGCTGACCGCCGCGGCGCTCCGGCGCCCCCGGGCACCGCACCCCGCCGGACCGCCCCGCCCACCGCCCCCGCCGCCGGGGTCCGGTGCGCGGGGCGGCGCCCGTTCCGGCGCCGTACCGTGGCCTACGCGATACCCCCGATCGGGCTCCGGCGCCCCGGGCACGCCGTACCGTTGCTTGTCGTGACCCCCCTCGCCACCGGATTCGACCGCACTCGGTGCTGGCTCCGTGAACACCCGACGGCCCTCGACGGCGCCATCGCCGCCCTCGTCTTCTTCTCCATGGTCGCGGGCTCCTTCGTGGACCCGTACGGCTACGGCGAGCACGGTCCCCGGATGCGGGTCGGCACCCCCGACGCCCACAGTCTGGCGCTGATGTGCCTGGCCGCCGCCGCGCTGGTGCGCCGCCGCCGCAACCCCCCGGCCGTCCTGGTCCTCACCGGCGTACTGGCCGTGATCGAACTCGTCTACGGGGAACGGCCCGCCCCGGTCGCCATGGCCGCGGTCATCGCCCTCTACACCGTGGCGTCCCGCACCGACCGGGCCACCACCTGGCGGGTCGGAGTGCTCACCATGACGGTGCTGACCGGCGCCGCGATGTGGTTCGGCACCACCCCCTGGTACACCCAGGAGAACCTGGGGATCTTCGCCTGGACCGGGATGGCCGCCGCGGCCGGGGACGCGGTCCGCAGCCGCCGCGACTTCGTCGACGCCATCCGGGAGCGGGCCGAACGCGCCGAACGCACCCGCGAGGAGGAGGCCCGCCGCCGGGTCGCCGAGGAGCGGCTGCGGATCGCCCGCGACCTCCACGACGTGGTGGCCCACCACATCGCCCTGGTCAATGTGCAGGCGGGCGTCGCCGCCCATGTCATGGACCGGCGCCCGGACCAGGCGAAGGAGGCGCTGGCCCATGTCCGGGAGGCCAGCCGCTCGGCGCTCAACGAACTGCGCGCCACCGTCGGTCTGCTCCGCCAGTCCGGCGACCCGGAGGCGCCCACCGAACCCGCCCCGGGACTCGACGTCCTCGACGAACTCGTCACCACCTTCCGCCAGGCCGGGCTGCCCGTCGAGGTGGCCAGGGCCGACGAGGGCACCCGCCGGACCGCCGCCGTCGACCTGGCCGCGTACCGGATCATCCAGGAGGCGCTCACCAACGTCCGCAAGCACGCCGGACCGGACGCCCGGGCCGAGGTCAGTGTGATCCGGGTGGGGTCGACCCTGGAGGTCACCGTCCTCGACAACGGGATCTGCGGCCGGGTCCCGACGGCCGCAGCCCCGGAACGGACACCGGGCGGCACCCCGCCCCCCGGCCCGGCCGCCCACGACGGCCCCGGCGGCCCCGGCGGCCCCGGCGGGACGAGGGGCGCGTACGGCTCACCGCGGAACGGCGACGGCGCCCGCAGACCCGACCCCGGAGCCACCCCCGACGCGGGCGGCGGCGACGGCACCCCGCCCCATGAGATCGGCGGCACCGGCCACGGACTGCTCGGGATGCGCGAACGCGTCAGCGCCCTCGGCGGCCGGCTCACCACCGGACCCCGCTACGGCGGCGGCTTCCGGGTACAGGCCATACTGCCCCTCACCGCGCGTACGGGGGAGGACGGATGACCATCAGGGTGCTGCTCGTCGACGACCAGACACTGCTGCGCAGCGCCTTCCGGGTGCTGGTGGACTCCGAACCGGACATGACGGTCGTCGGGGAGGCCGCCGACGGCGCCGAAGGCATCGAACTGGCCCGCTCCCAGCGCCCCGACGTGGTCCTGATGGACATCCGGATGCCCGGGATGGACGGTCTCGCCGCCACCCGCCTGATCAGCGCCGATCCCGAACTCGACGGAGTACGGGTGGTGATGCTGACCACCTTCGAGGTCGACGAGTACGTGGTCCAGTCGCTGCGGGCCGGGGCGTCCGGCTTCCTCGGCAAGGGCGCCGAGCCCGATGAACTCCTCAACGCGATCCGGATCGCCGCCGCCGGTGAGGCCCTGCTCTCCCCGGTCGCCACCAAGGGGCTGATCGCCAAGTTCCTGGCCCAGGGCGGCACGGACGACGACGATCCCGAGCCGTACTCCGACCGGCTGGACGCGCTCACCGGCCGGGAACGGGAGGTCCTGGTCCTGGTCGCGGGCGGCCACTCCAACGACGAGATCGCCGAACGGCTGGCCGTGAGCCCGCTGACCGTGAAGACCCATGTGAACCGGGCCATGGCCAAATTGGGCGCCCGTGATCGGGCCCAACTCGTCGTCGTGGCCTACGAGTCGGGGCTGGTACGTCCGAGGGTGGAGTGATTTCCGGACCGCATACTCCAACTGCGGTATGCGCGGCATAAAGAACGGGACCTGGGGGCGACGGGTCCGCCCTTCGCGTGGCTGATCGTATAAGCGGGCCACAGCCGCCCCGGAACCCCGGGCGCCGACCCCGGGGGCGGGCCACGAAGGAGAGTCGAACCCCATGTCCTGGCTGTCCAGATTCAGTCTGAAACAGCGCGCCCTCGTCGGGCTGATGTCGATCGTGGCACTCGTCTTCGGCGCGATCGCCATTCCCCAGATCAAGCAGCAGCTCCTCCCCACCATCGAACTCCCGGTGGTGTCGGTGCTCGCGACGTATCCCGGCGCGTCCCCCGACGTCGTGGAGAAGCAGGTCGTCGAACCCCTCGAAAGCTCCATCGAGGCCGTCGACGGCATCAAGGGGATCACCTCCACGGCGAGTGAGGGCAATGCGATCCTCTCCGCCAGCTTCGACTACGGCGACGGCACCCAGCAGCTCGTCGCCGATGTCCAGCAGGCCGTGAACCGGGCCCGGGCCGAGCTGCCGCAGGGCGTCGAACCCGAGGTCTTCGCCGGTTCGACCGACGACATCCCGGCCGTCGTCCTCGCCGTCAGCTCCGACAAGGACCAGCAGGCCCTCGCGGACCAGCTCGACCGGGTCGTCCTCCCGGCGATCGAGGACATCGAGGGCGTGGGCCAGGTCTCCGTCGACGGCGTACGCGACCTGGAGATCTCCGTCACCCCCGACGACGCCAGGCTGGCCGCGGCCGGTCTGAACGTCCAGAGCCTCGCCGAGGCGCTGCGGGCGGGCGGCGCCACCGTGCCCGCGGGCTCCTTCGAGGAGGACGGCAAGAGCCGTACGGTCCAGGTCGGCGGTGGATACACCGATCTGAAGCAGATCGAGGAACTGCGGATCCCCCGGGCCAAGGGCGGCCCGGTCCGGGTCGGCGACCTGGCGAAGGTCACCCAGACCCCGGCCCCCGCCGACGCCCTGACCCGGACCAACGGCAAGTCGAGCCTCGCGGTCTATGTCTTCATGGACAACGACGGCAGCGCCGTCGCGATCTCCGACGCGGTCAAGGACGAACTGCCCGAGCTGCGCCGCGACCTGGGCTCCGGGGCCGAGGTCACCGTCGTCTCCGACCAGGGCCCGGCGGTCTCCAAGGCGATCTCCGGACTGACCACGGAGGGCGCGCTCGGTCTGCTCTTCGCCGTGATCGTGATCCTGGTCTTCCTGGCGTCCCTGCGCTCCACCCTCGTCACCGCGGTCTCCATCCCGCTCTCGGTGGTGCTGGCGCTGATCGTGCTGTGGACCCGCGACCTCTCCCTCAACATGCTCACCCTCGGCGCCCTGACCATCGCCATCGGCCGGGTCGTCGACGACTCGATCGTGGTGCTGGAGAACATCAAGCGCCATCTGGGGTACGGCGAGGAGCGCCATACCGCGATCGTCACCGCCGTCAAGGAGGTCGCGGGCGCGGTCACCTCCTCCACCCTGACCACGGTCGCGGTCTTCCTGCCGATCGGTCTGACCGGTGGGATGATCGGCTCCCTCTTCGGCTCCTTCTCGCTGACCATCACGGCGGCGCTGCTGGCGTCCCTCCTGGTCTCCCTGACCGTCGTCCCGGTCCTCTCGTACTGGTTCCTGCGCGCCCCCAAGGACGTCCGGGACCTCGACGCCGACGAGGCCCGGCGGATCGCGGAGGAGAAGGAGGAGCGCAGCAGGCTCCAGCGGACGTACGTCCCGGTGCTCCGGTTCGCCACCCGCCGCCGGATCACCAGTGTCGTGATCGCCTTCGTCGTCCTCGCCGGAACGTTCGGCATGGCCGGGCTGCTGAAGACCAACTTCTTCGACCAGGGCGAGCAGGAAGTGATGTCGCTCCGTCAGGAGCTGCCCGCCGGGACCGGTCTGGCGGCGTCCGACGCCGCGGCCAAGAAGGTCGAAAAGGTCCTCGAAGGCATCGACGAGCTGGAGAACTACCAGGTCACCGTAGGTTCCGCCGGATTCCTCGCGGCCTTCGGCGGCTCGACCGGGGTCAACCAGGCGTCGTACCAGATGACCCTGAAGGACGGCGGCGACTACGACAAGGTCCGCGACCGGCTCGACGCCGAGCTGGCGAAGCTCGACGGCATCGGGGACACCACCATCGCCGCGGGCGACGGCTTCGGCAACCAGGACCTGAGCGTCGTGGTGAAGGCCGCCGACCCGGCCGTCCTCAAGACGGCGTCCGAGGCGGTACGGAAGGAGATCGCCGGTCTCGACGACGTCACCGACGTCCAGAGCGACCTGGCGCAGTCCATCCCCCGGATCTCCGTCACGGCCAAGCCGTCCGCCGCGGCGGCGGGCTTCAACGACGCGGCGCTCGGCGCGGCCGTCACCCAGGCCGTCCGGGGCACCATCGCCGCCAAGGCGGTCATCGGCGACTCCGAGCGCGATGTCGTGGTCGCCTCGGCCAGGCCCGCGAAGACCATGGCCGAGCTGCGCGAGCTGTCGCTCGGCGCGGTGAAGCTGGGTCAGATCGCGGACGTCCGGCTGGCGCCCGCACCGGTCTCCATGACCCGGATCGACGGCTCCCGGGCCGCCACCATCACCGCCAAGCCGACCGGTGACAACACCGGGGCGGTCAGCTCCGATCTGCAGACCAAGCTGAAGGAGCTGGATCTGCCGGAGGGCGCGACGGCCTCCATCGGCGGGGTCTCCGAGGACCAGGACGAGGCGTTCGCCTCCCTCGGCCTGGCGATGCTGGCGGCGATCGCGATCGTCTTCATGCTGCTGGTCGCCACCTTCAGGTCGCTGATCCAGCCGCTGATCCTGCTGGTCTCCATCCCGTTCGCGGCGACCGGCGCGATCGGTCTGCTGCTGGCGACCAACACCCCGATGGGCGTACCGGCCCTGATCGGCATGCTGATGCTGATCGGCATCGTGGTCACCAACGCCATCGTGCTGATCGACCTGATCAACCAGTACCGCAAGCAGGGCCTCGGGGTGGTCGAGTCGGTCATCGAGGGCGGCCGGCACCGGCTCCGCCCGATTCTGATGACGGCCCTGGCGACGATCTTCGCGCTGCTGCCGATGGCCCTGGGCATCACCGGCGAGGGCGGCTTCATCGCCAAGCCGCTGGCGGTCGTGGTGATCGGCGGGCTGCTCTCCTCGACCGTACTGACGCTGCTGCTCGTGCCGACCCTCTACACGATGGTCGAGCTGCGCAAGGAGCGCCGGGCGGCGAAGAAGGCGGCCAAGCGGGCCCGGAAGTCGGGCCAGACGCCGCCCGGCGCCGATGCGGGCGAGGAGGGGCGGAGCCTCCAGAACGCGTAGCCCGTTGGAAGGCACAGCCTGACCGGGGGAGCCCGTCCGTACGCGAGTACGGGCGGGCTCCCCGCGTTCGAACCGGTCACCGGCCCGGGGCGCGGCGCCCGAAAGATGGGCAAAGCGCACAAAACTATGGTTTGTGGGTCACGATGTGAGCATGACGGAGTATGTGCTCATCCCCGGCGCCGACGGCCGGGCCTGGTACTGGCACCGGGTCGTGCCCGAACTGCGGTCCCGGGGACACGAGGCCATCGCCGTCGATCTGCCCGAGGACCGGTCCGCGGGGCTCGACGACTACGCGGACGCGGTGATCGACCAGTTGGACGCCGCCCCCGGCCGGCTGGTCGTGGTCGCCCAGTCGCTGGCCGGCTTCGTCGCCCCGCTGGTCTGCTCCCGGATCCCGGTCGAGCGGCTGATCCTGGTCAACGCCATGGTCCCGGCGCCGGGGGAGACCGCCGAACAGTGGTGGTCCAACACCGGGCACCCCGAGGCCCGCCGCGCGGCGGCGCTCCGCGACGGCCGGGACCCGGAGGCGCCCTTCGACCCGCTGGTCGACTTCTTCCACGACGTACCCCCGGAGATCGCCGACGAGGCCCTGGCGATCGGCCCGCCCGGCGGCCCGTCCGAGACCCTCTTCGCCGACCCCTGGCCGCTGGACGCCTGGCCCGATGTGCCGACCCGCTTCCTCCAGGGCCGGGACGACCGGTTCTTCCCCCTGGAGTTCCAGCGCAAGGTCGTCGCCGACCGTCTCGGGATCCCGGTGGAACCCCTCCCCGGCGGCCATCTGGTGGCCCTGGCCCGCCCGGAACAGCTCACCGACTGGATCTGCGGCTGACCTCCGGCTCCCCGACCGGTCGCCCCGGAACACCCCCGGATACCGCCGCCCGGGCGCTCAGCAGGGCCGCCGCCGCGCAGAGCGTCGTCCCCACCGCCAGGGGGAGCAGCGCCGAACCGCCGCCCAGCCCCATCAGCGGTGCCACCAGCGCCCCGGCCGCGCTCTGAAACGTACCGAGCAGCGCGGACGCCGTCCCGGCCGCGTACGGCACCCGGGCCAGGGCCAGCGCCGCCGCGTTCGGGGTGACCAGCCCGAGGCCCGCGCAGATCACCCCCAGCGGCGGCAGTACGAGCGCCGCCGTCACCCGCTCCCCGGGCACCGCGACGGCGACGGCGAGCAGCGCGGCCGAGCCGCCCAGCAGCAGCCGCAGCCCGGTCCGCAGCAGCCGCTCGGGCCCCACCCGCCCCACCAGCCGGGCCGACAGCAGACCGGCCAGCGCCGTGACCGCCGCGCCCGCCGCGAAGACGGCCGACATACCGCCGACACCGGGGCCGAGGATCCGCCGCAGCAGAAAGGGCGCCCCGGCGATCCAGCAGAACAGCACGGCGAAGCCGAAGCCGAACGCGCCCGTCCAGCCGAGATAGCCCCGGTCGCGCAGAACCGCCCGGACGGACCGGGCGAAGCCCGCCGTACCGCCGGTGACCCGCCGCTCCGGCGGCAGTGTCTCCGGTACGCCGATCAGCACCGCCACCACCACGACCACCGCCACCGCCGCCAGCGCCCAGAAGACACCGCGCCCGCCGAGGACCCCGGCGACCGCGCCGCCCAGCGGCGGGGCCACCACCGGCGCCAGCCCGCCCAGGGTGACCAGCAGCCCCGCCAGCCGGGCGGCCCGGACCCCGGTCAGGACATCGGCCACCACGGCCCGGCTCAGCACCACCCCGGCGGCCCCGCAGAACCCGGCCGCGAACCGGAAGGCGATCAGCCACGGCAGGGTCGGCGCCACGGCGCACAGACCGGTCGCCACGGCACAGCCCACCGCCCCGGCCAGCAGCGGACGGCGCCGCCCGAAGCGGTCGCCCAGCGGGCCGAAGACCAGATGGCCCAGGACCATCCCGGCCAGGAACGCGGTCAGGGTGAGCTGCGCCCCGGACGCGTCCGTGCCCAGTTCCCCGGCCAGACCGGGGAGCACGGGCAGATACATATCGGTGGAGAGCGGACCGACGACACAGAGCAGTGCGAGCGCGACCGGCAACAGGGGCACGAGACCACGACCTCTCGGGGCAGGCGAACGGGAGGCGGGGCGTGGCTGATGAAGGAGAGACGCGTGAGCGCGGGTGAGACGGCCGCGACGGGCGGCGGGGAAACGCCCCCACGGGGGCGGGAGAGGCGGAGCCGCTCGGAGGGCGGCTCGACACCGGATGAACCGTACGGTAGCCCACGGCCGGGCCCGGGAAAAGCACCGGGCGCCCCCGCCGACGGTACGGCGGGGGCGCCCGGTGGGCCGGCCGGACCGGGCCGCGGCGGGGCGGCCGGGCCCGGGTCCGGCCGGTGTTACGGCAGGGCGAGCATCCGCTCCAGCGCCAGCTTGGCGTACCGCTCCGTCTCCGGGTCGACCTGGATCCGGTTCACCAGCGCGCCGTCGGCCAGCGACTCCAGCGCCCAGACCAGATGCGGCAGATCGATCCGGTTCATCGTGGAGCAGAAGCAGACCGTACGGTCGAGGAAGACGACCTCCTTGTCCGGGTGGGCCGCGGCCACCCGGCGGACCAGGTTCAGCTCGGTGCCGATCGCCCACTTCGACCCGGCCGGGGCCGCGTCCAGCTTCTTGATGATGTACTCGGTCGAACCCACGTAGTCCGCCGCGTTCACCACCTCGTGCTTGCACTCGGGGTGCACCAGGACGTTGACCCCGGGGATCCGGGCCCGGACGTCCTCGACGGAGTCGAGCGAGAAACGCCCGTGGACCGAGCAGTGGCCCCGCCAGAGGATCATCTTCGCGGCCCGCAGCTCGGCCGCGGTGAGCCCGCCGTTCGGTTTGTGCGGGTTGTAGACCACACAGTCGTCCAGGGACATCCCCAGATCGAGGACGGCGGTGTTCCGCCCCAGGTGCTGGTCCGGCAGGAAGAGCACCTGCTCGCCCTGCTCGAAGGCCCACTCCAGGGCCCGCTTGGCATTGGACGAGGTGCAGATGGTGCCGCCGTGCCGGCCCGTGAACGCCTTGATGTCCGCCGAGGAGTTCATATACGAGACGGGGACGACCCGCTCGGCGATCCCGGCCTCGGTCAGTACGTCCCAGCACTCGGCGACCTGCTCGGCGGTGGCCATGTCGGCCATCGAGCAGCCGGCCGCCAGATCGGGCAGGACGACCTTCTGCGCGTCGGTGGTGAGGATGTCCGCGGACTCGGCCATGAAGTGGACACCGCAGAAGACGATGTACTCGGCCTCCGGGCGGGCCGCCGCGTCCCGGGCCAGCTTGAAGGAGTCGCCGGTGACATCGGCGAACTGGATGACCTCGTCGCGCTGGTAGTGGTGACCCAGTACGAAGACCCGGTCGCCCAGCCGCTCCTTGGCGGCCCGGGCCCGCTCCACCAGGTCCGGGTCGGACGGGGACGGGAGATCGCCGGGACACTCGACGCCGCGCTCGCTCCTCGGGTCGGCCTCCCGGCCGAGCAGCAGCAACGCGAGCGGCGTCGGCTCCACGTCGAGCGTGGCGCTCCGCAGCTCGGTACCGGCTGGGGTGGTGGTCACGTCCCACACACCTTTCTCTCTACGATCAGCCCTTTTCGTCTGATTGACGTTATCTATGATAATCACTTCGTGTCACTTTGACGATGTTGATAGCGTCAATGTGACGCACCTCCCGATCGGGCGCCACGGCCCCCGATGCCCCCCGGGGGCGATGTGCGAGCATGAAGGGGAAGGACCCGCAAGACCCGCCCCGGGCCCGGAATGAATCCGCGGCCCCGCCGGTTGCAATGTCGGCAAGCAGTCTCCGTACCTCCCCTGCTGCGATGGGGGGAGCCCATCCCGGGAGTGATGAAGCAGATGTCCGTATCGGACGAGACCCAGACCGTGAGCGACGGCATCCTCCTGTCCGACGCCGCCGCGGCCAAGGTGAAGGCCCTGCTCGACCAGGAGGGCCGCGACGACCTGGCCCTGCGCGTCGCCGTCCAGCCCGGCGGCTGCTCCGGCCTGCGTTACCAGCTGTTCTTCGACGAGCGCTCCCTCGACGGCGATGTCGTCAAGGACTTCGACGGCGTCAAGGTCGTCACCGACCGGATGAGCGCCCCGTACCTGGGCGGCGCCTCCATCGACTTCGTCGACACCATCGAGAAGCAGGGCTTCACCATCGACAACCCGAACGCCACCGGCTCCTGCGCCTGCGGCGACTCCTTCAACTGAGCCGGGATCCGGCCCGGCGCGTCGTCCGCGCCGGGCCGGAGACACGGCGGAGGCGGCGGCCCCGGTGATCCGGGGCCGCCGCCTCGTTCTGTTCCATGACTCTACGGCTCTACGGCTCTACGGCGCCGGGCGCGGCGGCGGTTGCGGTGTCATGAGCGTCGGAGGTACGGGCAGCATGCCCCGTACCCCCGGCGCCGACCGCCGTACACCGGCCGCGCGCACCGGCCCGCCCGCCGGACCCGTCAGCTCCGCGGGACCGCCTCACCCGTCGCCGCGTCCACGACCTTCCGGCCACCCAGCGGCGCGTCCAGTGTCACCGCCACCGTCTGCTCCTTCGCGACGGCGATACACGCCTTCCCCGGAGTGTTCCACTTCCCCTCGACCGTGACCTCGACCGAACCGCCGCTCTCCCGGGCCGACGCCCGATAGCTCTCACAGACCCCGCCGTAGAAGGTCAGCTTCAAGGCCCGGCCGTCCACCCGGTACTCCGTCACCGCGCTCACCGTCGGCGCGGGCTTCCCGGCCGGCGGTGACACATCCCCGCCGCCGTCCGACGGCGGCTTGTTCCCGCCGCCCGGCACCGGAGCGGGCGCACTGTCCAGAAAACGCTTCTCCACCGCGGGCTGCGCATGGACGAACCCCGGGCCCCCGCCCGTCGCCGCCACCCGGAACAGCCAGGCCGGAACGAACGTCACCTCGTCCGCTCCGTGCACCGCCGACAGCCCCAGGACCGCCCCGACCACCGCCGTCCGCTGCGGCGCCGGAAGCGCCGGGCCGCACTTCTCCGTCAGGCCCCGGTCCGTACTCACCGCGTCGTCCCCGCCGCCGAGCGGAGCCGACGTGGCACACGCGGGCGGCCCCGACCGGCCGTCGCCGACCGACCCCAGCACCGCCCGACCGGCCTCCCGCAGCGCCTCGTCCGCCGACACCAGCGGATAGACGTCCCGCTTCGACGGCACCGCCGCGAACCCGTTCCCCCGCACCACCGTGCCGTCCGGGCCGATTGTCAACCGGGTCGCGTACCCCTGCGTCCGTACCCCGCCGACCAGCGGATCCGCCGTCACCATCCGGTCCGCGCCCACGGTCTGCCGGGCGTCGACCACCGCGTCACCCAACCCCAGCGCCTTCAGCACCGAAGCCGCCGCCTGCCGGGCCCGCGCCTCCGACACCGGAACACCCGAAGACCCGACCGCCCCCGGCCCGGTGGCACAGACCGTCGGACTCGCACAGTCGTCGCCGCCCTCCGTGCCCCCGTGCGCGCGGTACGACCACGAACCCGGCGCCTTCCCGCCCACATCCACGACCGGCCCCGTACCGTCCGCCGCCGGACCCGAACGCCACATCCCGCCGCTCCGCCGGGGCGCCTCCGGCAACCCCAGCGCCTTCGCCACCCGGGCCGCGTCCGCCGCCGGGAGATCACCACCGGCCCGGTACACCGCCGCCTCGTCCGGCCCGTCCGGGAAGGAGACACCCTTGCCGCGCTCCAGGACCACGCCCAGCGGCCCCGGCTCACCCGGCGCTATCCCGGGCACCGAGCCCGGAGCCGAGGAGAGCCCCGACTCCGCCCGGATCTTCGGCGGCTCCCGGTCGTCCGCCGACTTCCCGGCCGCCGCACCCCGGTCGCCGGAATCCGACGAACCGCCCACCGCCAGATAGAGCCCACTGCCGCCGCCCACCACCAGCACGGCCGCCACGACCGACGCGATCAGGGGGGTACGCCCGCGGGTGACCCCCTTGCCGTCCTCCGAACTCCTTGCACCGCTCACCGCGAACTCCTTCGCCTCGCCCCCCGGCGGTCCCCCGAGTGGGAGCCACGGCGATGGGACGGAAGGCGGACGCGTACGGTTCCCCGGCGGTCACCCCCCGAAGGCCGCGGCGCGCCCCGCCGAACCCGCCCCGCCCGCCCTCAGCCGAAGCCCGGCAGCCCGCCCACCAGCCGGACCGACACCGGAGGCACCACCACACCCCGGATCGAGGACGGCGGCACCGGAGCCGGAACGACCCGCGCCGCCATTGGCCAGTGCGGAGCCATCCGCACACAGTCACCCCGAAGCTGGGCCAGGGTGAAGTCGGGGTCGCGAAACGCT
The DNA here is from genome assembly GCF_040641415.1 of Streptomyces sp. NPDC020875. Taxonomy (NCBI): domain Bacteria; kingdom Bacillati; phylum Actinomycetota; class Actinomycetes; order Kitasatosporales; family Streptomycetaceae; genus Streptomyces; species Streptomyces sp. NPDC020875. The sequence goes on from NZ_JBFADP010000017.1 coordinate 20,691, forward strand.
GGAGCAGGGGTCGAGTTCGTCATGAGCGCACCGTATGCACCCCTAAGTTCACCGGAAAAGGATCTACTATGGGGTAGTTTATGTTCTTTGGTGGCCTGACACGACCGGGTAGCGTTAGGCGTCTTTTCCACCCCGCCACAGGAGCCCACACGCCGTGCGAATCGCAGTCACCGGATCCATCGCCAATGACCATCTGATGACCTTCCCCGGTCGCTTCGCCGACCAGCTCGTCGCGGACCAGCTCCACACGGTCTCCCTCTCCTTCCTCGTCGACACCCTCAACGTCCGCCGAGGAGGCGTCGGCGCCAACATCTGCTTCGGCATGGGCCAGCTCGGCACCCGGCCGATCCTCGTCGGCGCCGCCGGAGCCGACTTCGAGGAATACCGCGCCTGGCTCGACCGCCACGGCGTCGACACCGGCTCCGTACGGATCTCCGAAGTCCTCCACACCGCGCGCTTCGTCTGCACCACCGACGCCGACCACAACCAGATCGGCTCCTTCTACACCGGCGCCATGAGCGAAGCCCGGCTCATCGAACTCAAATCCGTCGCCGACCGCGTCGGCGGACTCGACCTCGTCCTCATCGCCGCCGACGACCCCGAAGCGATGCTCCGCCACACCGAGGAATGCCGCACCCGCGCAATCCCCTTCGCCGCCGACTTCTCCCAGCAGATCGCCCGCATGAGCGGCGACGAGATCCGCATACTGCTCGACGGCTCCCTCTACCTCTTCTCCAACGAATACGAGAAGGGCCTCATCGAGAGCAAGACCGGCTGGACCGACCAGGAAATCCTCGACCGCGTCGGCCACCGCGTCACCACCCTCGGCTCCCGCGGCGTCCGGATCGAACGCGCCGGAGAACCCGCCATCGAAGTCGGCTGCCCCCAGGAAGAAGCCAAGGTCGACCCCACCGGCGTCGGCGACGCCTTCCGGGCCGGCTTCCTCTCCGGACTCTCCTGGGGCGTCAGCCACGAGCGCGCCGCCCAAGTCGGCTGCATGCTCGCCACCCTCGTCGTCGAAACCCTCGGCACCCAGGAGTACACCCTCAGCCGAGTCCACTTCATGGAACGCTTCACCAAGGCGTACGGCCACGACGCCGCCACCGAGGTCAAGCAGTATTTGTAGTTTTTGTGGCTCGGTTCGCCTCCGGGGCGCTTCAGCGGTTTTCATCGGTCGATCGTGCTCGATCGCTCGTACCTCGCGATCTCCGCGCGTTCTCCCTGCTGAAATCCGCGCGCCCCTTCGGCTCACTCGCCCTCTCCGGGGCGACGGCAGGGCGAGGCGACCCGGGGCACCCGGCTTGAGAAGTGGGGGGGCGTACGGATCGCTTCCTACGGCCCCCCGCCCCTCCGGGAGCCCGGGGGTCCGCGCCGCCGTACTACGACACCCGGCGGACGAGATAGGCCGTGCCCCGGTCCGACGGGCGCTCGCCCAGATACTCCTGGCCCCGCATCTCGCACCAGGCCGGAATGTCCAGGCGAGCCGCCTCGTCGTCCGACAGGACCGTGATCGTGGTGCCCACCGCGACCTGGGGAAGCAGCTTCGCCAGCTCGATCACCGGAATCGGGCAACGCCTCCCCAGCGCGTCCACGACCGGGGACTCATCCGCCCCGCCGGACTCCTCGGACCGGACCGGCGCCACCGGGGCACCCACCTTCGCCCGGACCCCGGCCACCAGCTCCGGCAGAACGGCCAGAAAGCGATCCACGTCCGCCGACTCCGTACCCGGCGGCAGGGACACCCGGACATTGCCCTCGCTCAGTACCCCCATCGCCCGCAGCACATGGCTCGGGGTCAGCGTCGAAGACGTACACGACGAACCCGACGACACCGAGAAACCCGCCCGGTCCAGCTCGTGCAGCAAACTCTCCCCGTCGACATAGAGACAGGAGAAGGTGACCAGATGCGGCAGCCGCCGGACCGGGTCGCCCACCACCTCGACATCGGGCACCAGCTCGGGGACCCGGGCCCGGATCCGGTCCACCAGACCCCGGAGTCGTACCGCGTCGGCCGCCGCGTCCGCCCGGACCGCCCGCAGGGACGCCGCCGCGGCCACGATCGCCGGCAGGTTCTCGAACCCCGCCGAACGCCCCGACTCCCGCTCGTCCGCGGGCTCCTGCGGGGCGAACCGCACCCCCTTGCGGACCGCGAGCAGCCCCACCCCCGCCGGGCCGCCCCACTTGTGCGCGCTCCCCGCCAGCAGCGACCACTCCGCACCCACCGGACCCCAGGCAAGCGACTGCGCCGCGTCCACCAGCAGCGGCACCCCCGCCTCCCGGCAGGCCCCGGCGACCTCGGCCACCGGCTGCTCCGTACCCGTCTCGTGGTTCGCCGACTGCAGACACGCCAGAGCCACCCCCTCACCGGAGCCGTCCGGGCCGAGCGCCCCGGCGAAAGCGGACTCCGACACCCGGCCCAGCCGGTCCACCGGGACCTCCGTCACCACGAACCGGCCCGCCGCGTGCAGTACCGACGAGTGCTCCACCGCCGACACCACCACCCGGCGCCCCGCCCTGCGGCGCGCCGACACCGCCCCCGACACCCCGAGATGGACCGCCCGTGTCCCCGAAGGAGTGAAGGTGAGCTCATCCGGACGGCAGCCCACCGCCTCCGCCGCCGCCTCCCGCGCGGCGTCCAGCAGCAGCCGGGCCCGCCGCCCCTCCCGGTAGAGCCGGGCCGGATCGGCCCACCCCTCGTCCAGGGCGGCGAGCAGCGCCTGCCGGGCCACGGGGTGCAGGGGAGCGGAGGACGCGGCGTCGAAGTAGGGCACGGCCTCAACGTACGCCCCGTACGGCCCCGGCCCCCCTGCGCCCCCCGCCCGGCGCCGCGCCGCGCCCGGCCGTCGCCGCCGCCGCACCCTCGCGAGGCCGCCGGAATCACCGCCTCCATGAGCCGCCCGGAGCGGTCCGCCCGGTTCCGCTACCGGTGGGTCCGGGCCGTCCGCGCCACCCCGAACGCCCTGCGTTTGGGGTGGAAATCCGGGGAAATTTCGGGGGGATTCCACCCCTTCAGGGGGTCGGACGGCGCGTTGGGCACCCTCCCCGCGCGACCCCAAATAGCGTCCAGTAGGGTTTGGTCCGCATAAACATCCAAACCCCTGCCCGCGTCAGGGCCGGCGACCGACCAGCGAGACGGCCGCACCCGTCGCGCGCGGGCCGAGACTCTCGGGAAGGCGCTACGTGAGTCCCAACGGCTCCGACCGCTCGTCGCGGCGCCCGATGCGGCGGAAGCTGCCGCAGGTGCTGACTGCGGGCCTGATTCTGGTTACCGCCACCGGTTGTGAATACACCTGGGAAGACTTCCCCCGGCTGGGCCTGCCCACCCCGGTCACGGAAGAGGCACCCATCATCCTCTCCCTCTGGCAGGGCTCGTGGGCGGCGGCGCTCGTCACCGGCGTCCTCGTCTGGGGTCTGATCCTGTGGAGTGTCTTCTTCCACCGGCGCAGCCGAACCAAGGTGGAGGTCCCTCCGCAGACCAGGTACAACCTCCCCATCGAGGCGCTCTACACCGTCGTCCCCCTCATCATCGTCTCGGTGTTCTTCTACTTCACCGCCCGGGACGAGTCGAAGCTGCTCTCACTCTCGGACAAGCCGGCGCACACGGTCAACGTGGTCGGCTACCAGTGGAGCTGGGCCTTCAACTACATCGAGAACGTCCCCGGCTCGACCGGTGACGCGAAGACGGACAAGAACCTCAAGGCCATCCCGGACAAGTGGCTGAACGACCTCCCCGCCAACGCGGGCGGCGTCTGGGAGGCCGGTATCCCCGGCACCCGCAACCCCGAGACCGGCAACCCGGGCCCGACCCTGGTCCTGCCGAAGGGGGAGAAGGTCCGGTTCATCCTGACCTCCCGTGACGTCATCCACTCCTTCTGGGTCGTCCCCTTCCTCTTCAAGCAGGACGTGATCCCCGGGCACACCAACGCGTTCGAGGTGACCGCCACTCAGGAGGGCACCTTCCTCGGCAAGTGCGCCGAGCTCTGCGGTGTCGACCACTCCCGGATGCTGTTCAACGTCAAGGTCGTCTCGCCGGAGGAGTACCGGACGTACCTGAAGGAACTGGCTGACAAGGGTCAGACCGGGTACGTCCCGGCGGGCATCGAGCAGACCAGGCCGGCCAAGAACGCGGAGAAGAACCAACTGTGAGCATCCTCAACCAACCCCAGGGTGCCGCCGCGACCGACGACTCGTACGAGAACGAGCTGCCGGTCCGGCGCAAGCAGCCCGGCAATGTGGTGGTGAAGTGGCTTACCACCACCGACCACAAGACCATTGGTACGCTCTACCTGGTCACGTCGTTCGTGTTCTTCGTCATCGGTGGCGTGATGGCGCTCTTCATGCGCGCCGAGCTCGCTCGTCCCGGCACGCAGATCATGTCGAACGAGCAGTTCAACCAGGCGTTCACGATGCACGGCACGATCATGCTGCTGATGTTCGCGACGCCGCTGTTCGCCGGATTCGCCAACTGGATCATGCCGCTGCAGATCGGCGCGCCCGATGTGGCGTTCCCGCGGCTGAACATGTTCGCGTACTGGCTCTACCTCTTCGGCTCGCTCATCGCGGTGGCCGGCTTCCTCACCCCGCAGGGCGCGGCCGACTTCGGCTGGTTCGCCTACTCCCCGCTGTCGGACGCCGTCCGCTCGCCGGGTGTCGGCGCCGATATGTGGATCATGGGTCTGGCCCTCTCGGGCTTCGGTACGATCCTCGGCTCGGTCAACTTCATCACCACGATCATCTGCATGCGCGCGCCCGGCATGACGATGTTCCGGATGCCGATCTTCACCTGGAACGTGCTGCTCACCGGTGTGCTGGTGCTGCTCGCCTTCCCGGTGCTGGCCGCCGCGCTCTTCGCGCTGGAGGCGGACCGTAAATTCGGCGCCCATATCTTCGACGCCGCCAACGGCGGCGCCCTGCTCTGGCAGCACCTCTTCTGGTTCTTCGGCCATCCAGAGGTGTACATCATCGCCCTGCCGTTCTTCGGCATCGTCTCGGAGATCATCCCGGTCTTCTCGCGGAAGCCGATGTTCGGCTACATGGGCCTGGTCGCCGCCACCATCGCCATCGCCGGTCTCTCGGTGACGGTCTGGGCGCACCACATGTACGTCACCGGCGGCGTGCTACTGCCGTTCTTCTCCTTCATGACATTCCTCATCGCGGTACCGACCGGTGTGAAGTTCTTCAACTGGATCGGCACGATGTGGAAGGGGTCCCTCTCCTTCGAGACCCCGATGCTCTGGACCATCGGCTTCCTGATCACCTTCACCTTCGGTGGTCTGACCGGTGTCATCCTGGCCTCGCCGCCGCTGGACTTCCACGTCTCCGACTCGTACTTCGTGGTGGCGCACTTCCACTACGTCGTCTTCGGCACCGTGGTCTTCGCGATGTTCGCGGGCTTCCACTTCTGGTGGCCCAAGTTCACCGGCAAGATGCTGGACGAGCGGCTCGGCAAGATCACCTTCTGGACGCTCTTCCTCGGCTTCCACGGCACCTTCCTCGTCCAGCACTGGCTGGGCGCCGAGGGCATGCCCCGCCGGTACGCGGACTACCTGGCCGCCGACGGCTTCACGGCGCTGAACACCATCTCCACCATCAGCTCCTTCGTCCTCGGCGCGTCGCTCCTGCCGTTCTTCTACAACGTCTGGAAGACCGCCAAGTACGGCAAGAAGGTCGAGGTCGACGACCCGTGGGGCTACGGACGCTCGCTCGAATGGGCTACGTCCTGCCCGCCCCCGCGGCATAACTTCCTCACCCTCCCGCGGATCCGTTCGGAATCCCCGGCGTTCGATCTGCACCACCCCGAGATCGCGGCTCTGGACCAGCTCGACCACGCCGACACCGCCCTCACCACCGGGAAGGAGTCCGGCAAGTGAAGATCCAGGGACGGATGTTCATCTGGCTGAGCGTCTTCATCCTCGCCGTCGCCATCCTCTACGGCGTCTGGTCGAAGGAGCCGGCCGGAACCACCGCGCTCTTCATGGCCTTCGGCCTGAGCGTCATGGTCGGCTTCTACCTGGCCTTCACGGCCCGGCGGGTCGACGCGATGGCCCAGGACGACAAGGAGGCCGATGTCGCGGACGAGGCCGGCGAGCTGGGATTCTTCTCCCCGCACAGCTGGCAGCCGCTCGCCCTCGCCTTCGGCAGCGCGCTCGCCTTCCTCTCGGTGGCGGTCGGCTGGTGGCTGATGTACTACTCGGCGCCCATCATCCTCGTCGGCATCTGGGGCTGGGTCTTCGAGTACTACAAGGGCGAGAACCAGAACCAGTAGTCATCAGTGGGGCCGTGTCAACGACACACACCGGGCCCGGGTCCCCCTTCACCCAGGGGGACCCGGGCCCACCCCTTTTGTACGCACCCAGCGCGCCCCCGGAAGGCGATCTTCCTACCGTGTGAGTTATGAACGACACGCCCCGGTTTCGTACGGCTCTGCGCTGCTCCCTGCTGCTGGTCTCCCTCGGAGCGGTGGCGATCGCCTGCGGCGAGAGTGCCCCCGACCCGCTGACCGTCAAGCCCTACGACGCGGCGAAGCAGATCACCTTCAACACACCGCTCGGCGGTACCAAGGTCGATCCGGACAAGCCGCTGGAGGTCACGGTCCAGCGCGAGGAGGGGCGCATCACGGATGTGACCGTGACCGACGACACCGGGCACCACCTGGCCGGCGAACTCTCCGCCGACGGGGTCCGCTGGCGCTCCACGGCCCCGCTCTCCGCCGGGGCCCGCTATACCGCCAGGGTCGCCACCGAGAACGCCGAGGGCTCTCCCGGCGCCCGTACGCACACCTTCACCACCGCCGCCGCCAAGAAGGCGCTGACCGTGGAGTTCGGCCCCGAGTCGGGCGAGTACGGGGTCGGCCAGCCGATCATCGCCGAACTGAGCGCCCCGGTGGACCGGGCCGCCCGCAAGGCCGTGGAACGCGGACTGAAGGTCGATGTCAAACCCGGGGTCGAGGGCGCCTGGCACTGGCTCAACGACGAGGTCCTGCACTACCGCCCCAAGGAGTACTGGCCCGCGGGCGGCAAGGTGACCGTCACCAACAACCTCCAGGGTGTGAAGATCGCCAAGGGGCTCTACGGCGGCCCGCCGACCGAGTCCCTCACCATGGAGTTCGGCGACCGGATGGAGGCCGTGGTGGACGCCTCGTCGCACTGGATGACGGTGCTCCGCAACGGCGAGGTCATCAACACGGTCCCGGTCACCACCGGCAAACCCGGCTTCGCCACCCGCAACGGCGTCAAGGTCGTCCTCGGCAAGGAGTACTTCGTCCGGATGCGCGGCTCCAGCGTCGGCATCTTCGGCGACGAGGCGTACAACCTGCCCGTCTACTACGCCACCCGGGTCACCTGGAGCGGTGAGTACGTCCACGCCGCGCCCTGGTCCCTCGGCTCCCACGGCTACGCCAACGTCAGCCACGGCTGTACCGGCATGTCGACCAGGAACGCCGCCTGGTTCTACGAGACCTTCAAGGAAGGCGACCTCGTCGAGGTGATCAACAGCATCGGCGAGGACATGGACGTCTTCGGCAACGGCTACGGCGACTGGAACATGGAGTGGGACGAATGGCGCGGCGGCAGCGCGCTGCGAGCCGAGACCAAGCCCGACGGCAGCGCCGTCGGCGACACCTCCCGGCTCCGTCCCCGGCTCTGATCCCGGCCGCCCGGGGCGGGTGGACCCGCCCGCCGCCCCCCTGTACACCCGTACGGCCCCCCAATGCGCTCAGGGGGCCGTACGGGGACCGTCCGGCCGCCTCCCGGCCCGTACCGCCGGGAAAACGGAACGGGGGCCTCAGCGGGCGGCCTCCGGCCGTCCGCGAGGCCCCCGTGATTACTCCGAAGGAGGGAAACCCGTCCCTCAGGCGTCCACGGCCGTACGGCTGCGCAGCAGCGCCGCCAGCGCGGCGGCGAACTCCACCGGGTCCACCGGCAGCGTCACCGCGGCCTCGGCCCGGCTCCAGGTCGCCAGCCAGGCGTCCTGCGGGCGGCCGATCAGCAGCAGCACCGGCGGACAGTCGAAGATCTCGTCCTTGATCTGGCGGCAGACACCCATACCGCCCGCCGGAACGGTCTCCCCGTCCAGCACACAGACATCGATCCCGCCCGCCTCCAGCCGGGTGAGCAGGGCGGGCAGGGTGGCGCACTCCACGAACTCGACCGGGGGCACATCGGGCGCCGGCCGCCGCCCCGAGGCCAGCCGCACCTGCTCACGGGTGTTGGCGTCGTCGCTGTAGACCAGCACGGTGGCGGTCGGCTGCATCGTTCCTCCGCGTCTTCGGACCCTGGTACCGATGGGCCGGATGCTACTCCGTCCAACTGCCGCCCGACAGCCGCCCGACACCGGGTTCCCGGCTCCGGCGATGGGCCGTTCGAGCTGGGAAGGGGGCACTGACACACCGAACGGCACCCCCCGGAGTGAGGGCGGGATAAGCGACCGACATAATGTCGGTCGTGGCGACAGCAACGACAGTAGATATCGGGCACGCGCACCCGTCGGTCAATCGACCGAACCTCACCAGCGTCGGAACCATCATCTGGCTGAGTTCCGAGCTGATGTTCTTCGCGGCCCTCTTCGCGATGTACTTCACTCTTCGATCGGTGACGGGTGCCGACTTCTGGAGTGAGCGGGCGGACCTGCTCAACTTTCCCTTCTCGGCGACGAACACCACGATCCTGGTGCTCTCCTCGCTCACCTGCCAGCTCGGCGTTTTCGCCGCCGAGCGCGGTGATGTGAAGAAGCTGCGGACGTGGTTCATCATCACCTTCGTCATGGGGGCGGTCTTCATCGGCGGCCAGGTGTACGAGTACACCGAGCTGGTCCAGCACGGTCTCTCCCTGAAGTCCGACCCGTACGGTTCGGTCTTCTACCTGACGACCGGCTTCCACGGACTGCACGTCCTCGGTGGCCTCATCGCCTTCCTGCTGGTCCTCGGACGTACCTACGCGGCCCGGCGCTTCACCCATGAGCAGGCGACCTCCGCCATCGTCGTGTCCTACTACTGGCACTTCGTCGATGTCGTCTGGATCGGCCTCTTCCTCACGATCTACATGATCAAGTAACGGGGCGGGCGCTACCGCCTGACGACGGCGGCCGGCACCGGAACACTCCGGACGACCGCCGAATCACGCAGACAGACGCAGTCAGACGCAGACAGACACCAGTCCAGAAGCACGACGCAGAAAATCCTGACACCGGGGTAATCCGTGAAAAAGCTCTCCGCACGACGACGCCATCCGCTGGCGGCGCTCGTCGTCCTACTCCTCGCGCTGGCGGCCACCGGGGGGCTGTACGCCGCGTTCGCGCCCGCGGACAAGGCACAGGCTGACGAAACCGCCCAGTCCCTCGCCATCGAGGAGGGCAAGAAGCTCTATACCGTCGGTTGCGCGAGCTGCCACGGAATGGGCGGCGAGGGCACCACCGACGGGCCCAGCCTGGTCGGTGTCGGCTCCGCGGCGGTCGACTTCCAGGTCACCACCGGCCGGATGCCGGCCCAGCAGCCCGGCGCCCAGGTGCCGAAGAAGCCGGCCGTCTACAACCAGGCCCAGGTCGACCAGCTCGCGGCGTTCGTCGCCTCGTTCGGCGCCGGTCCGGTCACGCCGACCGAGAAGCAGTACAGCCCCACGGGCGCGGACGTCGCCCGGGGCGGCGACCTCTTCCGTAACAACTGCGCCCAGTGCCACAACTTCTCGGGCAAGGGCGGTGCGCTGACCAACGGCAAGTACGCCCCGAGCCTCGAGGGCGTGAGCGCCAAGCACATCTACGAGGCCATGCAGACCGGCCCGCAGAACATGCCTTCCTTCCCCGACGGGGTCATGCCCGAGAAGGAGAAGAAGGAGATCATCGCCTACGTCCTGGAGACGAACGACAGCCAGGCGGAGAGCCCGGGCGGCTTCTCCCTCGGTGCTCTCGGTCCCGTCAGTGAGGGTCTCTTCGCCTGGGTCTTCGGGCTCGGCGCGCTGATCGCAGTTGCCGTCTGGGTCGCGGCCCACACCGCTAAGGCCAAGAAGTCATGAGTAGCCAAGACATTCCAGAAGAGAACCTGCCGGACGAGCAGGGCGCCGCGCACCACGCGGCCGGGGACGGCTCCGCCGTGACCCCGCGCACGGGCGGCACCGCCGACCCGTTCGCCGACCCGGGACTGCCGGCCCACAAGCCGCGCATCCAGGACATCGACGAGCGGGCCGCCAAGCGGTCCGAGCGCACCGTTGCCTTCCTGTTCACGCTGTCGATGCTGGCGACCGTGGGCTTCATCGCCTGCTACGTCATCTTCCCCATCGACAAGATCGTGTACATCTGGCCGTTCGGTCATATCAGCGCGCTGAACTTCTCCCTCGGTCTGACCCTGGGCGTCGCACTCTTCTGCATCGGCGCGGGCGCGGTCCACTGGGCCCGTACCCTGATGTCCGATGCCGAGGTCGCCGACGACCGGCACCCGATCGAGGCGTCCCCCGAGGTCAAGGCCCAGGTCATGGCCGACTGGCGGGCGGGCAACGAGGAGTCCGGCTTCGGCCGGCGCAAGCTGATCCGGAACACCATGTTCGGTGCGATGGCCCTGGTGCCGCTCTCCGGTGTGGTGCTGCTGCGCGACCTCGGTCCGCTGCCGGAGAAGAAGCTCCGCTCCACCCTGTGGGCCAAGGGCAAGCAGCTCATCAACATGAACACCAATGAGCCGCTGCGCCCCGAGGACATCACCGTCGGCTCGCTGGTCTTCGCCAGCCCCGAGGGCCTCGACCCGCACGCCCACGACTGGCAGATCCAGATGGGCAAGGCCGCCCTGATGCTCGTCCGGATCAAGCCGGAGGACATCAAGGACAAGCGCGAGCTGGACTGGTCGCACGACGGCATCGTGGCCTTCTCCAAGGTCTGCACCCACGTCGGCTGCCCGATCAGCCTCTACGAGCAGCAGACGCACCACGTGCTCTGCCCGTGTCACCAATCCACCTTCGACCTCTCCGACGGCGCCCGGGTCATCTTCGGCCCGGCGGGTCACCCGCTTCCGCAGCTGCGGATCGGTGTGAACGCCGAGGGGAACCTCCAGGCGCTCGGCGACTTCGAAGAGCCCGTCGGTGCCGCCTTCTGGGAGCGCGGATGAGTACTACGAAAACCACCGAGAACACGCAGCCCCCGGCGAACGACCGCAAGGCGCCCGCGGGCGAGCGGGTCGCGGACTGGGCCGACGGCCGGCTGGGGATCTACTCCCTGGCCAAGGCCAACATGCGGAAGATCTTCCCGGACCACTGGTCCTTCATGCTGGGCGAGATCTGCCTCTACAGCTTTGTGATCATCATCCTCACGGGTGTGTATCTGACGCTGTTCTTCAACCCGTCGATGAACGAGATCGTCTACGAGGGCAGCTATGTGCCGCTCCAGGGCGTGAAGGTGTCCGAGGCGTTCGCCTCGACCATGGACATCAGCTTCGACGTCCGCGGCGGTCTGCTGATCCGCCAGATCCACCACTGGGCCGCGCTGATCTTCGTCGCCGCGATGATGGTCCACATGATGCGCGTCTTCTTCACCGGCGCGTTCCGCAAGCCGCGTGAGGTCAACTGGCTCTTCGGCTTCCTGCTGCTGGTCCTGGGCATGTTCACCGGCTTCACCGGTTACTCGCTCCCGGACGACCTGATCTCCGGTACCGGTGTCCGCTTCATGCAGGGCGCGATCCTGTCCGTGCCGATCGTCGGTACGTACATCTCGATGTTCCTGTTCGGCGGCGAGTTCCCCGGTCACGACTTCGTGCCCAGGTTCTACTCGATCCACATCCTGCTGCTGCCCGGCATCATGATGGCGCTGCTCGTCGGCCATCTGATCCTTGTCGTGTACCACAAGCACACCCAGTACGCGGGTCCCGGCCGGACCAACAAGAACGTCGTCGGCATGCCGCTGCTGCCGGTCTACATGGCCAAGGCCGGAGGCTTCTTCTTCCTGGTCTTCGGTGTGATCTCGGTGATCGCGGCGATCGCGACGCTCAACCCGGTCTGGACCGTCGGCCCCTACCGGATCGACCAGGTCTCCACCGGCGCCCAGCCCGACTGGTACATGGGCTTCGCCGAAGGACTCATCCGGGTGATGCCCGGCTGGGAGATCAACGCATGGGGCCACACACTCGCCCTGGGCGTCTTCATCCCGCTGGTGATCTTCCCGCTGGTGCTGGGCGCGATCGCGGTCTACCCGTTCATCGAGTCCTGGGTCACCGGCGACAAGCGCGAGCACCACATCCTGGACCGCCCGCGCAACGCCCCGACCCGGACCGCCTTCGGTGTGGCGTGGCTGTTCGCGTACTTCATCATGCTGGTGGGCGGTGGCAACGACCTCTTCGCCACCCACTTCCACCTGTCGATCAACTCCATCACCTGGTTCGTCCGGATCTTCTTCTTCGTCGGACCGGTCCTGGCGTTCATCATCACCAAGCGCATCTGTCTCGGCCTCCAGCGCCGCGACCGCGAGAAGGTGCTGCACGGACGCGAGTCCGGCATCATCAAGCGGCTGCCGCACGGTGAGTTCATCGAGGTGCACGAGCCGCTCAGCCAGTCGGATCTGCACACCCTCACCGCGCACGACCAGCCGAAGCCGATCGAGGTCGGCCCGGAGGTCGACGAGAACGGCGTCCGCCGGAAGATCTCGCCCGTGCAGAAGTTCCGCGCGAAGCTCAGCAAGGGCTTCTACGGCGAGGGGAACCAGATCCCCAAGGCCACCCGCGAGGAGTACGAGGAGATCGCCGCCGCCCATGGTCACGGCCATGGTCACGGTGAGCACGAGGAGGTCACCAGCGGCAAGCACTGACCGCTGAAGCGTCGCCACGGCAAGAGCCCCGTCCACTGCCCGGACGGGGCTCTTTGCCGTGCCCGGGGCTGGATAGGGTGGGAGTCGTACCCCTATTCGCGATGGACCCAGGAGCGGACCATGAACGTTGTGACCCCGGTCGGCGGCGACAGCGTGGCGGCCCACTCCTGGCCGGCCGTCATCGAATCCCTGCTCGGCAACCACGACCAGAGCGCCGACGCCACGGCCTGGGCGATGGACCGGATCCTCAGCGGGGAGGCGACCGACGCCCAGATCGCCGGCTTCGCGGTCGCGCTGCGGGCCAAGGGCGAGACGGTCGCCGAGATCTCCGGCCTGGTCCGCACCATGTACGAGCACGCCAATCTGATCGACGTACCGGGCCCCAGCGTCGATATCGTCGGCACCGGCGGCGACGGCGCCAAGACCGTCAATATCTCCACCATGGCGTCGATCGTCGTCGCCGGAACCGGCGCGAAGGTCGTCAAGCACGGCAACCGCGCCGCGTCCAGCGCGTCCGGGGCGTCCGACGTACTGGAGAAGCTGGGAGTCAATCTGGAGCTGACCCCCCGGCGGGTCGCCGAGGTCGCCGGTGAGGCGGGCATCACCTTCTGCTTCGCCGTCAAGTTCCATCCGGCGCTGCGGTACGTCGCGGCGGCGCGCAAGGAACTCGGCATCCGCACCACCTTCAACTTCCTCGGCCCGCTGACCAACCCCGCCCGCGTCCGGGCCCAGGCCACCGGCGTCGCCGACGCCCGGATGGCCCCCATCATGGCCGGGGTACTCGCCGAGCGGGGCTCGTCGGCGCTGGTGTTCCGCGGCGACGACGGGCTGGACGAGCTGACCACGACCGCGACGTCCCGGGTGTGGATCGTCCGCGACGGTACGGTCCGCGAGGAGGCGTTCGACCCCCGGGACGTGGGGATCGACCTGGTTCCCGTCGAAGCGCTCCGGGGCGCGGACGCGTCGTACAACGCGGATGTCGCCCGGCGGCTGCTGGCGGGGGAGCGGGGCCCGGTCCGGGACGCGGTCCTGCTCAACGCGGCGGCGGCGCTGGTGGCGCTGGCGCCGACGGACGCGGGCCTGACGGAGCAGATCGCGGCGGGCATCGCGCGCGCGGCGGAGTCCCTCGACTCCGGCGCGGCGGCGCGCACCCTGGAGAACTGGGTCCACGCGACGACGCGCGCGTAGCCTTTTCCGGGGGCGGGGTCGCGCCGTGCTCCCCACCGTCGCGTGCCGACCTCGCCCGTCGTTGGCTGCCCCGCGCCCGGCGGCCTGATGTTGTTCGCGGTCTGCCCGCCGTGGGTGGCTTGCCTCGCAGTTCCCCGAGCCCCTGGGTTGCCCTTCTTGCTGCCCTGGTGGGGAGACGGGGCCCTCATTTCAGGTCCCTGGCCGGGGAGAGCATTTAGGGGCGCGGGGAACTGCGCGATCAGCCACGACGGTGGCGCGGACCGCGAACAACATCAGGTCGCTGGGCGCGTCCCGGGTAGTTCGGGCGGTGCCCCGCAGGGCCGAGGCGCTGGGGGTCCCCCCATTGCCGAAGGCATAGGGGGCGGAACTGCGCGACCAGCCACGGGCGGTCCGCGGACCGCGAACTACATCAGGTCGCCGGGCGCGGCCCGGGTCTTTCGGCGGTGCCGTGGAGGGCCGAGGCGCTGGGGCCCTGCAGGGAGGCCGAACGCAAGGGTCATGGGAATGGGCCGTCCGGATTGCGGACAGGGTTGCGGCGGCGCGCACCGTCGCATACCGTTTCGCGCAGGTCATGAGCGACAGCGACTACGGCCCCGGCCCGCTGTCCGGCAACCCTCCGTCCGTGGCGGGGTGCCCCGGGTGAAGACCAGGCCGTGGGCAGCGAGGCCCGCGGCAAGCGCGGACCCCTGCGTCACCCTGGGGTCCTGGTCCTCAAGGGAGCAGTCTCGTGAGCAAGCGAATGCGATAGGGCTCGAAGCCCCTTCTTCCCGCACATCCTCCGTACCCCGCCGCTACCCCCATCCCCTGACACCGTCCGGGCGTGTGGTCGAGTCATGGCGTGTGTCGTGCGGAGCCTTATGCCTCCATTCCGCCTGCCCCGCCCGGGAGTTCCGTCATGTCCGCATCCGTGCCCGCCGTCTCCGCCGTCTCCTGTACCGCCACCGGGACCGCCTCCGGCTCGACCGCCGCCACCGAGCCGCTGGCCGTCCTCGGCTCCGATGTCACCGTGCCGCTGGTCACCGGTGGCGAGGTCACCTACGCCGCCCTCGACTACGCCGCCAGCGCCCCCGCCCTGCGCCGGGTGTGGGACGACGTCGCCGCGTACGCCCCGTACTACGGCAGTGTCCACCGGGGTGCCGGGTATCTCTCGCAGCTCTCCACCGACCTCTTCGAGAGCAGCCGTCGCACGGTCGCCGAGTTCCTCGACTGCCGCGAGAGCGACCAGGTCGTCTTCACCCGGTCCACCACGGACTCGCTCAATCTGCTGGCCGCCGTGCTGCCCGCCGAATGCCAGGTGTTCGTCTTCGAGACGGAGCACCACGCGTCGCTGCTGCCCTGGAGGGACGCCCGGGTCACCTATCTCAACGCGCCGCGTACCCCCGACGAGGCCGTGACGACGCTGGAGCGGGCGCTGGCGGACCGGGAGCCGTACGGCCCGGCGCTGGTCTGTGTGACGGGTGCGTCCAATGTGACCGGTGAGCTGTGGCCGGTACGGGAGCTGGCCGCCGCCGCGCACGCCCACGGCGCCCGGATCGTACTGGACGCCGCCCAGCTCGCACCGCACCACCCGGTGTCGGTCCAGGAGCTGGACGTGGACTGGGTCGCCTTCTCCGGGCACAAGCTGTACGCGCCCTTCGGGTCCGGGGTGCTCGCGGGCCGCGCGGACTGGCTGACCGCCGCCGAGCCGTATCTCGCGGGCGGCGGCGCCTCCCGCAAGGTGGCCCGCCGGGCGGACGGCGGTGTCGAGGTGGAGTGGCACACCACGGCCGCCCGCCACGAGGCCGGTTCGCCGAATGTGATCGGCGTCTACGCGATCGCCGCCGCCTGCCGCGCCCTCACCGAGGCCGGGTTCGACGGCCTGGTGGAGCGGGAGCAGTCGCTGGTGGCCCGGGTCCGGGCCGGTCTCGCCGAGGTGCCGGAGGTCAAGGTCCTCTCCCTCTTCGGCGACGACGCCCCCCGGGTCGGCGTGATCTCCTTCGTGGTGGAGGGCTGGAACAGTTCGCACTTCGCCGCCGCGCTCTCCGCCGAGTACGGCATCGGGGTCCGGGACGGACTGTTCTGCGCCCATCCCCTGGTCCGTACCCTGCTGGGCAGCGACCCGCAGGACCCGGGGGAGTGCGGCGCCCCCGAGGCGGAGCCGGGGGAGCGGTCCCTCAACGCGATCCGGGTGAGCTTCGGCGCCGGTACCCCCGACGAGCACGTGGAGCGGTTCGTCCGGGCCGTCCGTGAGCTGGTCACGGACGGCGCCCGGTGGAACTACCGGACCGAGGACGGCAGGTGTGTGCCCGACCCGACGGGTCCGGCCGCCGCGCCGACCGGCTGACGCTCCGGGATCCGGGTCCCGATCAGCACCATCCGCAGCGCCCGCTCGGTCGCGTCGGCGAGGAACTCCCCGCCGCGGCCGAGCGCCTCGGAGAGCGTGACGGGCGCGGGCAGGATGGCGCTGTACGCGTCCACCCCGGCCGCCCGCACCTGGTGCGCGCCCTCCCCGATGGTGCCCGCCAGGGCCAGTACGGGCCGCCCGTACCGCTTGGCGCGCCGGGCGACCTCGGCCGGGACCTTGCCGCGGGTGGTCTGGTGGTCCAGCGCGCCCTCGGCGGTGAGGACGAGATCGGCACGGGCCAGCCGGGCGTCGAGGTCGAGATGGTCGAGCAGCACCTCGAACCGGGGCAGCAGCGACGCGCCGAGCGCCGCGAGCCCGGCGCCGAGTCCGCCGGAGGCGCCCGTACCGGGGCCCTCGTACAGATCGGCCCGGACCTTCAGATCGCGGGTGAGGACGTCCGCCCAGTGCTCCAGCGCCGCCGAGAGCTGTTCCACCTGTTCGGGTGTGGCGCCCTTCTGCGGTCCGAAGACCCGGGCGACGCCCCGCTCCCCGCAGAGCACGTTGAACGGGTTGCAGGCGACCCGGATATCGGTCCTGCGCAGCCGGGGGTCGAGGCCGGAGACGTCGATCCGGTCGAGCCGCAGCAGTTCGCCGCCGCCGTACGGCAGCTCCACACCGTCCGCGTCCAGCAGCCGGGCGCCCAGCGCCTGGAGGGCCCCGGCGCCGCCGTCGGACGTACCGGAGTCGCCGCAGCCCACCAGGATCTCCCGGGCGCCCTCGTCGAGGGCGGCGCGGATCAGTTCGCCGACGCCGTAGGTCGTGGTGGCGCCCGGGTCGCGCAGGACCCGGGGCACCAGCGACAGACCGGCGACGGCGGCCATCTCGACCACGGCCGTGTATTTGTCGAGCATCGCGAAGTGGGTGGCGACGGGCCGGCCGGTGGGGCCGGTCGCGTTCAACCGGACCAGCCGTCCGCCGGACGCGGCGGCCAGCGCCTCCGCGGTGCCCTCGCCGCCGTCGACCAGCGGGATCAGGTCGATCTCCGCGTCGGGGACCACCCGGCGGACGCCCGCGGCGATGGCCTCGGCGGCGGACTGGGCGGACAGGGACTCCTTGAAACCGCTGGGGGCGACGGCGATTCGGGTCAGCATCGTGGGAACTCCAGGTGAGGGTTCGTGCGGTGAAAGAGGTTCAGGGGGTGACGGGCACGCCGACCAGCGGCCAGACGGCCACCGCGAAGAGCAGCACCAGCGCGGCCGTGAGCGGCGCGAGGAAGGCGGACATCCGCAGCAGATCGCGAGGGGTGTAGGTGGGGATATCCGGTATGTCGGAGTAGAGGGTCACCGGCTTGGCCGAGGCGGGCAGGGTGTGACAGAACCCGGCCGCCGCCGTGGACGCCAGCGCCGCCGCCACCGGATTGACCCCGGCGCCCACGGCCGCCGCGACGACCAGCGGCACCAGGACCGAGGAGCGGGCCGAACGGGACTGGAGCACCAGATGCGCCACGGTGGAGACCAGGACCACCACCGCCAGGAACGCCCAGGCGGGCACATCCAGCGGCACCCCGCCGACCAGCCACTTCGCCGCCCCCGAGTCGGCCAGCGCGACACCCATGGCCATGGTCGCGGCCATGAAGAGCAGCATCGACCAGGGCACGGTCTTCAGGGCGTCCTTCAGCCGTACGGTCCCCAGCGCCGGGGAGGCGGCGACTATGGCCCCTATCAGCGCGACCACGGCGGGCGGCACCCGGTGCAGCGGCTCGCTGCACCAGAGCGCGACCACGGTCGCCAGCAGCAGCGCGCACCTGGCCTCCGCCTGCGACCAGGGGCCGGTGACGGGCTGTTCGGTGTGCTCCTGGATCTGCTCGGCGGTGATGTGCACCGGGCCCGAGCGGTCCGCCCGCTTGGTGGTGGTCAGCAGGACGACCTCGGCGGCGAGATGGGAGGAGACGATCGCCAGCGGCAGCCCGATCAGCAGCCATTCGGCGAAGCCGATGCTCTCGCCGGTGGCCTCCCAGAGCACCGAGACCGTGATCAGATGCGCGCCCGCGCCGATCAGGGTGGCCACCGCGGAGAGCAGGATCACCGTGGGGAAGAGCAGGGCCAGCATGACCACCAGCCGCTTCCGGTCGGCCAGGGCCTTCGCCAGGGCGATGAAGACCGGCAGGGCGAGCGCGGCCCGGCCGGAGGTGGCGGGGACCGCGAAGGCGGTGACGACCAGCGCCGCCGTGGTCAGATGCACCAGCTGACGGACATTGCGGGCGCCGGTCACCAGGAAGGCCGCGGCCCGGCCCGCGAGCCCCGTCCGCGCCACCGCGGCGGCCAGGACGAAGGCGCAGATCAGCAGCCAGACCGTATCGTCACCGAGGGTGCCGAAGAGGGTGTCGCTGGTGATCACCCCGGTCGCCGTGAGCGCCAGCCCCGCGCCGAGCGCGATGTAGGTGTCGTCGATCGGGGTGCCGATCCAGGCGCAGGTGGCGATGGCGAAGACGCCGAGGGTGATCCGGGCGTCGCCGTTCAGGCCGGGGAAGTTGCCGGGAACGACGAGCAGCGCGCAGATGCTGAGCGCCACACAGAGGGTCGCGGCCTGTCGGAGGTTCAGTGTCACGGATAAGAGCGTTCACCGGGGCGGTGAGCACTTCATGAGCCGTTGATGAAAGGAACTTCACCAACCGGTGTGACCGGCGGCGCATCGGGGCGTGCGGCGGCGCGGACGTGCGAAAGGGTTGTACGGAGGCCCCGTCGGTTGTGCGGACTCCGCCGCGCGCCCCCTGGACGCGACAAAGGCGCCGCGGACCTGTCCCGGCCCGCGGCGCCCCTGGCCGGCTGTCACTCGGGCAGCCGGTAGCCCATCCCCCGTACGGTCTCCACCCGGTCGGCGCCCAGCTTCTTCCGCAGGGCCCGGACGTAGACGTCCACGATGTTGGAGCCGGGGTCGAAGTCGTACCCCCAGACATGGGAGAGGATCTGCTCCCGGGACAGCACCTGTCCCGGATGGCGCAGGAACAGCTCCAGCAGGACGAACTCCCGGGCCGTCAGATCGACGGTCCGCTCCCCGGACTTGGCCCGCCGGGTGCGCAGATCGAGGGTCAGCTCGCCGTTGCGCAGTACGGTGACCTCGGGTGCCCGGGCGGCGGTCCGCAGCCGCAGCCGGACCCGGGCCAGCAGTTCCTCGAACCGGAACGGCTTGGTCATCCAGTCGTCCGCGCCGCCTTCGAGCCCGGCGACGGTGTCCCGTACCGAGTCCCGGGCGGTGAGCACGATCACCGGTACGGACACCTGGGCCTCGCGCAGCTGGCGCAGCACGGTGAAGCCGTCCCGGCCGGGCAGTCCGATGTCCAGGATGATCAGGTCGAAGCCGCCGGTCATCGCGTAGTCGAAGGCGGAGTCCCCGTCGTGGACGACCGAGGTGGTGAAGCCGTTGGCCCGGAGTCCCTTTTCCACGAACGCGGCGATGCGTTCCTCGTCCTCGACGATGAGTATCCGGTTCACTGCGTGGTTTCCTTCTGGAGTACGAGGACGAAGGTGGCACCGCCGCCGTCGGTGGGACGTAGCTCCACCCGTCCACCGTGGCCCTCGGCGATGGCTTTCACAATGGCGAGTCCGAGCCCGGCGCCGGTGGCCCTGGCCCCTCGGCGCGCCGTGCCACGCCTGAACCGTTCGAAGATCACCTGGGCGTCCTGCGGCTGGACGCCGGGGCCGCTGTCGGCGACGTACAGCTCGATCCGGTCGCCCTCGTCCCGCGAGCCTATGCTGACCCGCTGGCCCGGCACGGTGTGCTGGACCGCGTTCTGGGCCAGTTGGACCATCGCCTGGGTGATCCGCTGGGGGTCGAGCGCGACCTCGGCGTCGACCGCCTCGGCGAGCTGCCACTTCCGCTCGCCGAGCGCCCTGGCCTTGACGAAGACATCGGCGGTCAGTTCGCCGATCTGGACCGGTTCGGCGGTGACGAAGTCGGGCCGCTCGGCCTTGGCGAGGAGCAGCAGGTCCTCGACGATCCGGCTCATCCGGTCGAGTTCCTCCATCACGATCCGGACCGTCTGTTCCCGCTCGGCCGGGTCGTCGCCCATCAGCTCCAGATGGCCCCTGATGATGGTGATGGGGGTACGCAGCTCGTGTCCGGCGTCGTCGACGAACTCCCGCTGGGCGGCGAAGGCCCGTTCCAGCCGGTCGAGCATGGCGTTGAAGGTCTCGGCGAGTGCCGCGATGTCGTCCCGGCCCTTGACCGGGATGCGCTGGGTGAGGTCCTGCTCGGTGAGCTGGGCGGCGGTGGTGCGGACGAGCCGTACGGGGCGCAGGATGCGGCCCGCGACGACCCAGCCGATCCCGGTCGTCATCAGCAGGGCCACCCCGGAGATGGCGAGCAGCATATGGAAGACGTCGGTGGCCTTCTCGCGCTCGCCCGCGGGGTGGACGGCGACGACGAAGGCGGCCGGGGGATGGCCGTTCCCCGCC
This sequence comes from Streptomyces sp. NPDC020875, assembly GCF_040641415.1. Lineage (NCBI taxonomy): Bacteria > Bacillati > Actinomycetota > Actinomycetes > Kitasatosporales > Streptomycetaceae > Streptomyces > Streptomyces sp. NPDC020875. The sequence continues at coordinate 41,427 of NZ_JBFADP010000017.1, forward strand.
TCGATGGGGACCTTCGCCCAGCGGACTTCGCCCTCGGGCCGTCGGAGGGTGCCCGAGTCCGCCTCGGCGTCGAATACTTGTTTGAGTGCCGGGTCGTCCTCGACCAGGGGGTGGCGCATCCCGTGGTCCCGGCCCTGCACCTTCTTCGCCGGTCTGTTCTTGACCGGGTCGTGGACCAGGCCGATCAGTTCCTCGTCGGGGTCCGGGTACTGGCGCTTGAGGAAGACCACCAGCAGGGGGTTGGGGTCGGTGAAGCGCTGTCCGGTGTCGGGGTCGAAGCCCTCCTGGACGAAGTTGGCGAATTCATTGGTCTCCTGCACCAGGAGACCGTTGATCCGCTGATCGGCGTCGCGCAGCAGGACGGACCGGGTGGCGACGGCCACCGCGGCGAGCGCCACCGCCATGACGATGAGCAGCCACAGCAGGATGCGGGCTCGCGCGGAGACCGTCCGGATTCTCGCGGTGATCCAGCGGCGCAGTGGTTCAGCCGTCGTCACCGTAGTCGTCGCCCCCCGGGCCGTCGTCGTCCCCGCCGTTGCCCGGGTTCGGGTTGGTGTTCCCACCGCTTCCGCCGCTTCCGCCGCCGCTGTTGTTACCGCCGCCGTTGGCGCCGTTGTTGGTGCCGTTGTTCGCCCCGCTGTTGGCGCCGGAGCCAGGCGGGTTGCCGCCGTTGCCGTTCTGCGGCGGCTTGGCCGAGGGCTTGGCAGACGGCGCGTCGTCGTCGTCGTTCGACGGGTTCTCGCTCACCGGGGGTGCCACGGTCTCGTCACCGGTAGGCGACTTGACGCCACCGGGGTCGCCGGTCGGTGTGCCGGACTCCAGCTTCACCTTCGGCGGGACCTTGGGCGTGTCGGAACTGTCGGTGAGGGCATAACTGGTCACCGCGATCCCGAGGGGGATCGCGACAACGGCGACCAGGGCCGCGATGCGGTGGGAGAAGAGCATGATGTCGATGGTGCGAGGCGCAGGGCGGCGTTCGGATGAGAACGGGATGAAGAATTCTTCATCCTCAGGTGTCCAGGAGATGAAGTCGCTGGTGAGGGGGTTGCTGAGACGGTTGTGACGCACGTCGCCAGCGCGTCGCCCGACTCCGGCCCGAACAGCGGGCCCGATGGGTCAGGAGTCGAGCCCGATGGCGAAGGCCGCCTCCAGGTCGTGCTGGGAGTAGGTCCGGAACGCGACATGGGTGTCGGTGCCCAGAACGCCCTCGACCTTGCTGATCCGGCCCGGGATCACATCCGCCAGGTTCTCGTGCCGGGCGACCCGGACCATGGCGATCAGGTCGTACGTCCCGGTCACCGAGAAGACCTCGCTCACGCTCTCCAGCGCCGCGATCTCGTCCGCGATCTCCGGAATGCGGTCCACACTGGTCTTGATGAGCACGATCGCGGTGATCACGGCTGGCTGTCTCCCTCGGTGGCCGCTGCTGGGTCCTTCACTCTAGGCCCTCGCCGCCGGATCGCACCGGGCGCCCCGAACCGGCGGGCGGTCCCCGGCGGGCGCCGGATCCGTCCCCACGCGTAGAGGAAGCCGGTCGCGAAGCCCACCAGGTGCGCCAGATACGCCACCGCGGGCGAGCCCCGGCCGATCCCGGTCGCCGCCAGCCACTGGAGCGCGATCCAGAAGACCAGCACCACCCGGGCCGGGAAGCGCAGCGGCAGGAAGAAGAGGAACGGGAAGAGACTGGTGACCCGGGCTTTCGGGAAGAGAACCAGAAAGGCCCCGAGTACCGCCGAGATCGCCCCGGACGCCCCCACCAGCGGCTGTCCGGACCCCGCGTGGGCGATCGCGTACGCCGCCAGGGCCGTGTAACCGGCCCCCAGATAGAAGAGGGTGAACCGCAGCCGCCCCAGCCGTTCCTCGGTCATGGCGCCGAAGACATAGAGGAAGAGCATGTTCCCCAGGAGATGCAGCCAGTTGCCGTGGACGAAGAGGGCGGTGAGCGGGGTGGCGAGCGCGCCGGGAGTGCCGTCGGCCAGCCGGGCCGGGATCACCCCCCAGCGGGCGAAGTACGCGCCCTGGGCGGCGGCGAGGGCGTCCCCGGAGCCGTAGCCGGGCGCGAGGCCCGAGACCGGACCGGCGAGGAAGACGGCGCAGCACACGGCGATCAGGGCGCAGGTGACCCGGGGGCCGCGGGCCGCGGCGGACACACAGTCGCGGACCGCCCGGGCCGCGGTGGAGAGCGGATACCGGACCGACCGCTGCCGAGAATTCACGGACAGATCATGGCGTAACCGGACCAAGCGGTACAGGGTGCCTCGCCGTGCCCCGGGACCCCCGCGAGGCCATAGAGTTACGAGCAGTACACCCGCAGTTCGACGGCGCACCGCGGTGTCCGGACCAACCGCACAATCTGCTAGGCAAGCCCCGGATGGAACCCGTGACGAACAGGACGGACGTAACGATGACGACGGTGCCCACGCCGACCGCGGACACCCGCTGGCGCTGCACGCTCTGCGGCAACCTCACCCGCTTCGATGTGACGCGCTCCTCCAAGGTCGTGGAGTACGTCCATCTGGACCTCGCCGGGGAGCCCGCCGTCGAGGAGCGGGAGGTGCTCAGTGAGACCATCGAGACCGTGCGCTGCCGCTGGTGCAACGCCGTGGATCAGATCGAGCTGGTGGACAGGCCCGGCGCTGCCTCCTGAGCGGAGACGGCCGGTCCTCGGGCGACGGGTTATGGGGTGACGGATCGTGGAGCAGCCGGAGAGCGGCGACCGGCAGGCCGGGCCGGCCGGTGACGCCGCGGAGGCGCTCGACCGGCCGTTGCCGGAGGGCGTCCGGCGCCGGGTCGTGGCGCTGGTCGCCGACGCCTTCGGCGCCCTGACCGTCGCCGAGCTGCCGGGCCAGCTCCGGCAGTACGCCCGCTTCACCCCCTCCCGGCGGGCCAAACTCGCGGGCAACGCGATGGCGGCGGCCCTGGAGGGCGACCCCGTCTTCCGGCAGCGGATCGGCGAGCGGATCACCCAGGCGCAGCCCGAACTGTGCGCGGCGCTGGCGGCGGGCGCCCCGCCCGCCGCCGCCGATCCGCTGGACGTGGCCGCCGCCGCGTACGTACTGCGGCCCACCGGATGGGTGAAGCTGGTGGCCGCCGCGGGCGAGGAGGCCCAGCGCGCCGACGCCGAACGCGCCGACGAGGCCGGCCGGCGCGAACTGGAACGGCTCCGCGACGACCTCGCCGAGGCCCGGTCGCACACCCGCGCCGAGACCGAGCGGCTCCGTACGGAGCTGGAGACGGCCCGCAAGGAAGCCGAATCGCTTCGGCGCCGGCTGCGGAGCGCCGAGAGCGACATCAAGCGGGGCGAGGCCGCGCTGCGCCGGGCCGGTACCGAACTGGACGCGGCCCGCGCGGAGGCTGCGGCGCAGGTGTCGGCGGCGGAGAGCGAGACCCGTCGGCTCAAGGCCCGGCTCGGCGAGGCCGAGGCCGCCGTCGAGGCCGGGCGGCGGGCCGCCCGCGAGGGCAGGTCCGTCGAGGACATGCGGCTGCGGCTGCTGCTGGACACCGTGCTCGACGCCGCCCAGGGCCTGCGCCGGGAGCTGGCGCTGCCGCCCGCGTCGGCCCGGCCCGCGGACGCCGTGGACGCGGTCGCGCCCGGCCGGATGTCGCCGAAGGACATCGCGGCCCGGGCGCTCTCGGAGACCGACCCGGCGCTGCTGGACCAGTTGCTGGCACTGCCCCAGGTCCATCTGGTGGTCGACGGCTACAACGTGACCAAGACCGGCTATCCGACGATGCCGCTGGAGAAGCAGCGACTGCGGCTGCTGGGCGGGCTCTCCGTACTGGCCGCCCAGACCGGAGCCGAGATCACCTGTGTCTTCGACGGCGCCGAACTGGCCGCGCCGGTACTGCTCGCCCCGCCGCGAGGGGTCCGGGTCCTCTTCTCCAAGCCGGGGGTGACCGCCGACGAGCTGATCCGCCAGCTCGTCCGGGCGGAGCCGCCGGGGCGGCCGGTGGTGGTGGTCTCCACCGACCGGGAGGTCGCCGACGGGGTGGCCAAAGCGGGCGCCCGGCCGGTGGCGTCGCTGCTGCTGCTGAAGCGGCTCTCCCGGGTCTGAGGAGCGGGGCCGCTCCCGTACGGAAGTTCCCGTAGGTACGCCGTCGTACGAATGTCTCCCTAGGGGCTGTCCCGTGTGAACATCTCTGTACATCGTGACCGGCCCGTGCGGTCGGTCGATTTGATGGTTGATGGGATGAGTCGGTCGGATAATCCCCTCTGGGGCCAGGGGGGATGACGGTAAAGAATCCACACCCCGCCGGAATTTTTCCGATGATGGTTTGAACTGATCACAAGAACGTCACTAGGGTCGGGCCTCGAACCTTCGCACGGTTGATCACCCAGCAGGGGTGACGGCGAAGGAACCGCCGAGCCCGTCTTCGCCGGCCCGTACCGGGGGGAGCTGTCGGAACGGAGCCGGGGGGCGTTCCCGCGTCCGGCAGGCGGTCCCGAGGAGAAGGAGCCCGTCTCCGTGGCGTCTCACCGTCGTCCCAAGCCGCCGGGCCGCACCCGCGTCACCTTCATGGGCGCCACCGCCGCCGCGGCCGTCGCCCTCACCTCCCAGGCCGCCAACGCGGCCCCCCAGCCGAACAAGGGCGAGGTCAAGGCCAAGGTCGACAAGTTGTACGAGGAGGCCGCCTCGGCCACCGAGAAGTACAACGGCGCCAAGGAGCAGCAGGACAAGCTCCAGGGCCAGGTCGACGCCGTACAGGACCGGATCGCCCGCGGCCAGGACGAACTGAACACCCTGCGGAACAACCTCGGCATCGTCGCCAGCGCCCAGTACCGCAGCGGCGGCGTCGACCCGTCGCTCCAACTCCTCCTCTCCGGCGACCCGGACACCTATCTCGACCGGGCCGCGGCGCTCGACCGGGTCGGCAGCCGCCACAGCGACGCCATCGACGAGATCCAGGAGAAGCGCCGCGCCCTCGCCCAGCAGCGCAAGGAAGCCCAGGGCAAGCTGACCCAGCTGGCGAAGACCCGGGAGCAGCTCGGCGCGGAGAAGCGCCGGATCCAGTCGAAGCTGTCCTCGGCGCAGAAGCTGCTGAACTCGCTGACGGCGAAGGAACGGGCCGAGATCAAGCGCGAGGAGACCCGCGCCGACCGGGCCGGATCGACCGGCGAGCGGCCCGACCTCGGCAAGCCCGCCGCCGGATCGTCGTACGGCATGGCCGCCTTCGCCATCGGCCAGGGCAAGATCGGCTCCCCGTACAAGTACGCCACCGCGGGCCCGAACACCTTCGACTGCTCCGGCTTCACCTCCTGGTCCTTCGCCCAGGCGGGCCGTCCCATCCCGCGCACCTCCCAGGCCCAGGCCAACATCGGCCAGCGGATCTACTCGCAGAGCCAGTTGAAACAGGGCGACCTGGTCTTCTTCTACGGGGATCTGCACCACGTCGGCTTCTACGCGGGCAACGGCCAGATCCTGCACTCGCCGCGCACCGGCGCCGTGGTGCGGTACGAGTCCATCAACAACATGCCGTTCCAGTTCGGCGTCCGGGTCTGACCTGACCTGACCTGACCTGACCTGACCCGCCCCCGCCGTCGGCCCGGACGGGCCCCGTGCCCGGCCGTTCGGCGCCCGGCGGCGGGGCACCCCTTCCCGCGCCACACCCGGGCATGCCGCCCGAACGGGCGAATCTGCGGCCCGCGAGGCGACCCCGCGCCCCGCCGGTGACCTGTTGGTCTCCCGCCGGGGCGCCGTCACGGGCACCCGTACGGTCTTTGGCCGCCCCCGCCCGCCCGGCTACTGTCTGCCGCGCACCACTCCCCGTCCCCAGAAGGAGCGCGGCCCGTGGCGTCCCATCGACGGCCCTCACCGCCCGGTCTCACCCACAGCGCCCGGGTCACCGTGCTCTCCGCCGCCGCGGCGACGGCCGCCGCCGCCCTGGGCACCGCGCCCGCCGGTGCCGCGCCCGACGGTCCGCGCCCCTCCCGGGCCGGGGTCGACCGGCTGCTGGCCGACGCGGAGCGGGCCACCGAGGAGTTCAACCGGGCCGGGGAGCGGGCCGGGGAGCTCCGGACCCGGACCCGGGCCGCCCAGGACGCCCTCGCCCGGGGCCAGGAACGGCTCAACCGGATGCGCGGCGCCCTCGGCGCGGTCGCCAGCACCCAGTACCGCCTCGGCGGCGCCGACCCGGCCCTGATGCTGCTGCTCTCCGCCGACCCGGACAGCTATCTGAGCGGCGCCGAACTGATGGAGCGGATCGGCGACCGCCAGACCGACACCCTGCACGAGTACCTGCGCTCCCAGCGCGAGCTGGTCCAGCGCCGGGCCGAGGCCGACCGCGACCTGGCCGAACTGGAACGCTCCCGGGCCGCCGTCGCCCGCCACAAACGGACCGTGGAACGGAAACTCGCCGCCGCCCGGCGGCTGCTGAACGCCCTCCCCGCCGACGAGCGGTCCGCCTACGACCGCTCCTCCCGCTCCGGCCGGGGCTCCCTCGGCCCGGCCGGCGGCGAGACCCCCGCCTCGTCCCGCGCCGCCGCCGCGGTCGCCGCCGCCCGGGGCGCCGTCGGCCGCCCCTACGTCTGGGGCGCCAACGGCCCCTCCGGCTTCGACTGCTCGGGCCTCACCCAGTGGTCGTACGCCCAGGCGGGGGTCGGACTGCCCCGCACGTCACAGGCCCAGCGGTACGCCGGACGGCGCGTACCGCTCTCCCAGGCCCGCCCCGGCGACCTGGTCGCCTACCGGCACGACGCCAGCCATATCGGGATGTACGTCGGCAACGGACAGGTCGTCCACGCCCCCTATCCGGGCGCCGCCGTCCGCTACGACCCGGTCGGCATGATGCCGGTCTCTTCGGTCACACGGGTCTGAACACCGGGCCACCGGTGCCCGCGTTCCGTACGATCGGCCGGGTGGCGGTGCGCGAGAGGCCGGAGTGGCCGGAACGAATGGCCCCGACAGGGCGGACGGACCCACCGGAGGCCCCCGGGCCGACGGTGGGCAGACGTGCCGTCACCCTCTCCGCGGTCGCCGCCCTGATCGGCGGCGGAGCCGTCGGCTGTACGACGGAACCGTCGGCATCCGGCCATACCGTCGACTCGGTCCAGGAGACCCTCAACCACCGCGCGACCGCCCTGGAACAGCGGGACGAGCAGGCGTATCTGTCGGTCGTCGCCATCGAGCAGACCGTACTGCGGGCGAAGGAGCGCCGGACGTTCCGCAATCTGGCCCATGTCCCCGTCGCCTCCTGGGCCTACCGGCTCGGCACGGTCCGGCGGGAGGGCGGCAAGGCGTACGCGGAGGCCGAACTCCACTACCGGATCGCCGGATACGACACCGCGCCCGTCGTCGTCCCCCGCTCGATCGAACTGGTCCTGCGCGACGACCACTGGTACGTCACCGCCGACCGGCCCGGCCCCGGCGCGGCCGACCAGCTGTGGGAGCAGGGCCCGGTGACCGCCGTCCGGGGCCGCGACTCCCTCGTCCTCGCCGTCGGACAGCCCCGCGAACGGCTCCGGGCCCTGGCCGCCCTGGTGGACCGTACGGTCCCCGTCGTCTCGGCGGCCTGGCGGTTCCCCTGGGCCGGACAGGTCGTGGTGCTCGTGCCCCGCTCCGTCGACGCGATGGGGGCGCTGCTCGGCACGCCCGGGGCCTCGTACCGGGGCATCGCCGCCGTCACCACCGGGGAGACCGGGACGACCGCGGCGGTCCCCGCCGACCGGGTGATCGTCAACCCCGCCGCGTACGACCTGCTGGGCGACTTCGGCCAGAGTGTGGTCCTGGCCCATGAGACGACCCATGTCGCCACCCGCACGGCGACCTCCGCCGCCACCCCCCTCTGGCTGTCGGAGGGGTTCGCGGACTGGGTCGCGTACCGGGAAACGCCCCGGACCGCCGGACAGAACGCACCCGAACTCCAGCGCGCCGCCCGCCTCGGCGAACTGCCCGCCGAACTGCCGGAGGACGACGCCTTCTCGTTCGGCGGCGACGCGGCCACCCTCGCCCGCGCCTACGAGAGCGGCTGGCTGGCCTGCGAACTGATCGCCGCCGACTGGGGAGAGGACACCCTGCTGCGGTTCTACCGGCAGATCGGCGGCGGCGCCGACCGCCGTGCCTCGGTGGAGAAGGCGATGACCGGACTCCTCGGCGTCGAACCCGGCGAGTTCACCGCGCGCTGGCGGGACTATCTGCGGCAGCGCCTCGACTAGCAGCCGGGCGTACGGCGGTGGTACGCGTCCCCCGGTACGGGACCGTGGCCCGCCACAGCCGGCGGCAGGCCCACACCGTCGCCGCCACCAGCAGCCCGTTGCGGAGCACGAGCAGTGCCACCCCCACCGGGTCGCTCGCCACCACCCGGTCGAAGAGCAGCGGGAACTCCACCACCGTCACCGCCGAGGCCAGCAGGACCAGTACCGCCGGGCCCGTCATCGCCGCCCGGCGGCCCAGCAGACAGACCGCCGCCAGCCCGATCAGCCAGAGCAGATACTGCGGGCTGATCACCCGGCTCGTGGTGGTGAAGAGCAGTACCGCCGTCAGGGCGGCGTCCGCCGTCAGTCCCCCGGCCGTACGGCGCCCGGACGCCGGGTCCTCGGCCGTACGGCACCCGGCGGGCCCCGGATCGCGGAGCGCCGCCCGGGCCCGCAGCCGCCACACCACCAGCCAGCCCAGCGCCGCGACCGCCAGCAGCAGCGCGGCGGCCGACACCACCGGCACACCCGGCCCGACGAACTCGATCGAGCCGTAGTTCAGCAGTACCCGCGTCTCCCGGTCGCCCAGCAGCCGCCGGGCGTGGAAGACCAGCGCGCCCAGCGACTCGACCTCCGTACCCCGGTCCCGCTGATGCGTCAGAAAGCCGAACGCGCCCGGTACCAGGGCCGACACCGCCAGTACGGCCCCCGCCACCACACCCGCCGACCACCACACCCGGGCCCGGGCCACCCCCGCCAGCAGCAGCACCGGCCACACCTTCAACAGCGCGCCCAGCGCCACCAGCGCCCCCATCACCCGGGGCCGCCGCACCCCGGCCAGCAGCGCCCCGACCGCGACCGCCGTCACCATCAGGTCGTACCGGGCGTACGCGGTCGGCCCCAGCAGCGGAACACCCGCCACCCACACCCAGACGCCCCGGACCGAACGCCCCGGACGGCGGGCCGCCGTCAGCAACAGCCCCAGCACCACCGCGTCGCAGACCAGGGCCAGTACGAAGAAGGCGGTGGTGTAGCCGAGGAAGGGCAGCGCGCCGGGGGAGAGGATCGCGAGCGCGGCGGCGGGCGGATACTGCCAGGTGACATCGGCGACGGGGAACGTCCCGGTCCGCAGCACCTCGTACCAGCCCCGGTAGATCACCGAGACGTCGGAGGTGACGTCCGGCCCCGGCAGGACGACCACCCGGAAGACACCGAGGAGCAGTACGGCCCGGGTCAGGGACCAGACCACGGCGATCCCCGCGAGAGCGCCCGGCGCCACGGGGCCCGGCGGCGGTCCGGTCCGGTCCTCCGACTCCCGCGCGGGGCCGTCCCCGTACCGCCGGTCGCTCATGACGCGCCCCTCCGCTGATCCACCCGACCCGTCCCACGCATCACTTTTGCCTGAAATGCCGGGCAGTGGTCCGCTCATGATGCCGGGCTCCCGCGCCCCGCGCGGGAAGGCGGGGCCGTCACCTCCGGACGGCGGGCGGCGCCGCTCCGGGACCGCCGGACGGGATTGGTACTGTCGGCGCACGATGCACAAGACCCTGATCGTGACCAACGACTTCCCGCCGCGCCCCGGCGGCATCCAGGCGTTTCTGCACAACATGGCGCTGCGGATGGACCCCGACCGGATCGTCGTCTACGCCTCCACCTGGAAGCGGAGCCGTGAGGGCGTCGAGGCGACGGCCGCGTTCGACGCGGAGCAGCCGTTCACCGTCGTCCGCGACCGTACGACCATGCTGCTGCCGACCCCCCGGGTCACCGCGCGCGCCACGGCCCTGCTGCGGGAACACGGCTGCCGCTCGGTCTGGTTCGGCGCCGCCGCGCCCCTCGGGCTGATGGCCCCGGCGCTGCGCAAGGCCGGGGCGGAACGACTGGTCGCCACCTCCCACGGCCACGAAGCGGGCTGGGCCCAGCTGCCCGCCGCCCGCCGCCTGCTGCGGCGGATCGGCGAGGGCACCGACACGATCACCTATCTCGGCGAGTACACCCGCTCCCGGATCGCCGCCGCGCTCACCCCCGAGGCGGCGGCCCGGATGGTTCAGCTGCCGCCCGGGGTCGACGAGAAGACCTTCCACCCCGACTCCGGCGGCGCCCTGGTCCGGGACCGCCTCGGCCTCAAGGACCGGCCCGTCGTCGTCTGCGTCTCCCGGCTGGTGCCGCGCAAGGGCCAGGACACCCTGATCCTCGCCATGCCGAGGATCCTCGCCCGGGTCCCCGACGCGGTCCTGCTGATCGTCGGCGGCGGACCGTACGAGAAGGACCTGCTGAGGCTCGCCGAGACCACCGGCGTGGCCGACTCCGTCCGTCTCACCGGCGCCGTGCCCTGGTCCGAACTCCCCGCCCACTACGGCGCGGGCGACGTCTTCGCCATGCCCTGCCGCACCCGGCGCGGGGGACTCGACGTCGAGGGCCTCGGCATCGTCTACCTGGAGGCGTCCGCCACGGGCCTCCCGGTCGTCGCGGGCGACTCGGGCGGCGCGCCCGACGCCGTACTCGACGGCGAGACCGGCTGGGTGGTGCGCGGCGGCACCGACGACGCGGCGGTCGCCGAGTCGGCGGACCGCGTGATCACCCTCCTGCTGGACCCGGAACTCCGCGACCGCATGGGCAGGCGCGGCCGCGAATGGGTCGAGGAGTCCTGGCGCTGGGACCTCCTCGCCGCCCACCTCCGCGGCCTGCTCTGACCCCGCTCCCACGCGGCCTGATGTTGTTCCCGGCCCGCGCGCCGGTGGGTGGCTCGTCTCGCAGTTCCGCCCCCTATGCCCAGGGGCAATGGGGGGGACCCCAGAGCCCCTAAAAGCTCTCCCCGGCAACGCCGCTGAAGGGGCCGTCTCTCTTTGAGGGCGGTCAGGAGGGCAACCCAGGGGGGTGGGGAACTGCGCGAACAGCCACGACGGTGGTGCGGACCGCGAACAGGCTTCAGCCGCCGCGCGCGGCCCGGAGAAGGGACCCCGGGCCCCGGGGCATCTCGCCGCTCAGGCGCGGTAGATCGCCTCGACCTCGTCCGCGAAGTCCTTCGCCACCACATTCCGCTTCAGCTTCAGCGACGGCGTCAGATGGCCCGCCTCCTCCGTGAACTGGGTTCCCAGGATCCGGAACTTGCGGACCGATTCCGCCTTGGAGACCGCCGCGTTGCCGTCGTCCACGGCCCGCTGGATGGCGGCAAGCAGTTCCGGGTCGTCCCGGAGCGTGGCGGCCGTGGAGCCTTCCGGTTTGCCGTGTCCGGCGGCCCAGCGGCCGAGGAACTCCTCGTCCAGGGTGATCAGCGCGCCGACGAACGGCCTGCCGTCCCCGACGACCATGCATTCGGCGATCAGCGCGTGCGACCGGATCCGGTCCTCGATCACGGCCGGGGCGACGTTCTTGCCGCCCGCGGTCACCAGGATCTCCTTCTTCCGGCCGGTGATGGCGAGATAGCCGTCCTCGTCGAGGGTGCCGATGTCCCCGGTGTGGAACCAGCCGTCGCGCAGGGCTTCCGCCGTCGCGGCCTCGTTGTTCCAGTACCCCTCGAAGAGGTGCTCGCCGTGGAGGAGTACCTCGCCGTCGTCGGCGATCCGTACCACCGTGCCGGGCAGCGGCTGGCCGACCGTACCGATCTTCTGCCGGTCCCACGGGTTGAACGCGGTCGCCGCGCAGGACTCGGTGAGTCCGTACCCTTCGAGGACCGTGAAGCCGATGCCCCGGAAGTAGTGGCCGAGCCGCTCGCCCAGCGGCGCCCCGCCGGAGATCGCGTACTCGCCGCGTCCGCCGAGTACGGCGCGCAGCTTGCGGTGGACCAGCCGGTCGAAGAGGGCGTGCCGGAGCCGGAGCCCGAACGAGGGGCCGCGCGGGGTGTCGAGTGACCGGCTGTACTCGATGGCGGTGAGCACCGCCCGGTCGAAGATCGCGCCCTTGCCGTCGGCCTGTGCCTTCGCCCGCGCCGAGTTGTAGACCTTCTCGAAGACCCTCGGCACTCCGAGGATCACCGTGGGCCGGAAGGCGGCCAGGTCGTCGGTGAGGGTCTTGATGTCGGGCAGGGTACCCAGCTTGATCGGCGCCATCACGGCGGCGAGTTCGACCATCCGGCCGAAGACGTGCGCGGCGGGCAGGAAGAGCAGGACCGAGCTGTCGCCGGTACGGAAGAGCGGCTTCAGCCGCTCCACGATGTTGCCGCACTCGGCGAAGAAGGCGCGGTGCGTCAGTACGCAGCCGCGCGGGCGGCCGGTGGTGCCCGAGGTGTAGACGATGGTGGCGATGTCGTCGGCCTTGAGGGCTCCGCCGCGCTGGTCCACGGTCGTATCGGCTATCCCGGCCGTGACCCCGGCGGCGGTCAGCTCCTCGATCGCCCCGGCTCCGGCTCCGGCCCCGGCCTCGCCGTCGCCGGACCGGTCGCCGTCCGTCCCGTCGCCGTCGAGCTGCCAGACCGACCGCAGCTTCGGCAGCCGGTCGCGTACCGAAGCCACCGCCGCCGTGTGCGCCGCCGACTCCACGACGATGCCGACGGCACCGGAGTCCGCCAGGATCCAGGAGATCTGCTCGGCCGAGCTGGTCTCGTAGACGGGGACGCTTACCGCGCCCGCCGACCAGATCGCGAAGTCGAGGAGCACCCACTCGTAGCGGGTCCGGGACATCAGGGCGATCCGGTCGCCTGGCTCGACGCCCGAGGCGATCAGGCCCTTGGCGGCGGCGCGCACCTCGGCGAGGAACTGTCGCGCGGTGATGTCGACCCAGCCGTCCGGGGTGCGGCGGCCCATGACCGCGACATCCGGGTACTGGGCGGCGTTGCGGTGGATGAGGTCCGTCAGGTTCCCGTCGGCCGGGACCTCGTACAGGGCCGGAAGGCTGAACTCGCGCAAGACTGCTGCTCCTCATCGGGCGCCGGCGCCACAGCTTCGTGGAGGGGTGCACTGGGCTGCCCGGACGTTACCCACCGGTAGTCGGTTCCGGGTAGGGGGTTCCGGCCAGATGTTCCGTGCGTCACACCCGCCGTGGAAGGCGTACGGCTGTGGTTCGCGCAGGGTAGTCCCACGGTAAGCCACCGGCCGGGCAACGGGGAAGAACGCCTGGTCCGGGGCCGGACGGCGGCCCGGGTCCGGAGCCCCTGGACCTGGCGGGCGGCGGCGGGCCGACCTAGGGTGATCGGCGGGGGCGGGGCCGGACCCCGGCCGGGCCGGGCATCGGCGGCCGTCCCACGGACCGAGCGGTCTCCGGGCGGCGGGCCGGACCGCCGGGCCCGGACGCGCCGGGCGTACGGGGGCCGGGCAGGGGCGGGCGGCCCGCGGGGCCGCGCCGGGAGCGGGTAACGCCGCAGAACAGGGGAGACCGGACGGTGAGCACACGGATCCACGTCGTGAGCGACGTACACGGCAACGCGGCCGACCTGGCCGCCGCGGGCGCCGGGGCCGATGCCCTGGTCTGCCTCGGCGATCTCGTCCTCTTCCTCGACTACCACGATCACTCGCGCGGGATCTTCCCCGAGCTGTTCGGTGTCGAGAACGCCGATCTGATCGTCTCGCTCCGTACCGCCCGCCGCTTCGAGGACGCCCGTGACCTGGCCCGCCGCCTCTGGGCCGGGCTCGACACCGGCGGCCGGAGCCGGGACGAGCTGATCGAGGAAGCGGTCCGCCGCCAGTACGCCGAGCTGTTCGCCGCCTTCCCCGTCCCGACGTACGCCACCTACGGCAATGTCGACATCCCGACCCTCTGGCCCGAGTACGCCCGCCCCGGGGTCACCGTCCTCGACGGCGAGCGGGCCGAGATCGGCGGGCTCGTCTTCGGCTTCGTCGGCGGCGGGCTGCGGACGCCCCAGCGCACCCCGTACGAGATCTCCGACGAGGAGTACGCGGCGAAGGTCGAGGCGCTCGGCGAGGTGGACGTGCTCTGCTCCCACATCCCGCCCGACGTTCCCGAGCTGACGTACGACACCGTCGCCCGCCGCTTCGAACGGGGCAGTGCCGCACTGCTCGACGCGATCCACCGGGTCCGGCCCCGGTACGCCCTCTTCGGCCATGTCCACCAGCCGCTGGTGTCCCGGATGCGGATCGGTGCCACCGAATGCGTCAATGTCGGCCACTTCGCGTCCAGCGGGCGGCCGTGGGCGCTGGAGTGGTGACCCGGCGGCCCGGCCGACCCGGGTAGCCCTGCCCGACCGGGCGGCCCGGCGGCTTCGGACCGGCCCGCGCGGCGCGCTCCGGGACCGGGCCCGGCGCCCGGCCCCGGCTTCCGGACCCCGCCGCGCCCCGGACGACCCCCCGGGGCGTGGAACAGCCGCCCCCGGGGGCGCGATAGCCTTCACACCACCTATTCACCTTCACCCTTGACCCGGGGACCCCGCGGTGCCGACCGCGTCGGCCCGGTTACCGGGACCGCACTGCGAGGAGCCGCGGCGATGGCGGAACACACCAGCTCGAGCATCATCATCGACGCGGCGCCCGCCGAAGTCATGGCTGTGATCTCGGACTTCGACCGCTACCCCGAGTGGACCGGAGAGGTGAAGCAGGCCGAGGTCGTCTCCCGGGACGACGAGGGCCGGGCCGAGCAGGTCCGGCTCGTCCTCGACGCCGGGGCGATCAAGGACGACCACACCCTGGCGTACACCTGGAACGGCCGCGACGAGGTCAGCTGGACCCTGGTGAAGTCCCAGATGCTCCGGGCCATCGACGGCTCGTACACCCTGCGCCCGGTGGACGGCGGGCGGACCGAGGTCACCTACCGGCTCACCGTCGACGTCAAGATCCCCATGCTGGGCATGATCAAGCGCAAGGCGGAGAAGGTCATCATCGACCGCGCGCTGGACGGCCTGAAGAAGCGCGTCGAAAGCGGGACAGCGGCCTGATGCGTACGGTCCTCGTCACCGGCCTCGGCGGCGCGGGCCGTACCACCGTCGCGGCGGCCACCGCGACGGCCGCCGCCCGGGACGGCCTTCGCACCCTGCTGCTGTCGGCCGAACCCGGGCCCGCCCTCGCCGCCCTGCTCGGACTCGCCGAACCGCCGACCGCGACCCCCGCCGAGGCCGCCCCCGGGCTCCGGGTCGCCCGGATCGACGCCGCGGCCGACTTCCGGACCGAGTTCCTCGCCCTCCAGCGGACCGCCGCACCCGCCCTCGAACTGCTCGGCGCCGCCCCGATGGCGGGCGAGGAGCTGACCGGGATCCCCGGCGGCGAACAGTTCGCGCTGCTCCGGGCCGTCGCCCGGGAAGCCGCGCGGACCTCCGTATGGGATCTCGTGGTGGTCGATCTGCCGCCGCTCGCCGAGGCGCCCGACCTGCTCGCCCTGCCCGAACGGCTCCGCCGCTACCTCCGCCGGCTCCTGCCGCCCGAACGGCAGGCCGCCCGCGCCCTGCGGCCCGTACTCGCCCAGCTCGCCGGGGTCCCGATGCCCGCGCGCTGGCTCTACGAGACCGCCGCCCGCCGGGACGACGAACTGGCCGCCGTCGAGACCCTGCTCGCCGCCGAGTCGACCACCGTCCGCGTGGTCGCCGAGCCGTCGCCGTCCGCGACCGCCGCGCTCCGGGCCGCCCGCCCCGGCCTCGCGCTCTACGGCCTGCGGGTCGAGGGCCTGATCGCCAACCGCGTACTCCCCGAGCACTCCACCGACCCCTGGCTCGCCGATCTCGCCGCCCGGCAGCGGAAATGCCTGGACGAATGGGCCGCCTGGGACGAACGGGGCGGCGACCCGGTCCTCTGCCGCGTCCCCCACCTGGGACACGACCCGCGCGGTACGGACGACCTGGCCCGGCTCGGCGTACCGGCCGGGGGGACCGGGGTCTCCCTCGGCCCCTCCGATACCGGCGTCACCGACCTGCGGGCCGACGACAACCTCCTCACCTGGAGCATCGCCCTGCCCGGCGCCGCCAAGGAAGACCTCGGTCTGGTCCGCCGCGGCCAGGAACTCGTCCTCACCGTCGGGCCGTTCCGCAGGATCGTTCCGCTGCCGTCCGCGCTCCGCCGCTGCACCGTCAGCGGCGCCGGACTCACCGACGGCGTCCTCACCGTCCGCTTCACCCCCGACCCCGGGCTCTGGCCCGCACAGGGCTGAACGGCCCGCGCCCGGTCGGGTACCGTCGAACGTACGAGGAACCCGCCCCGACCGCGCCTGTGCAGGAGTACGAGATGAGCGATGCCACCGAGCGTCCCACCGACGCCGACGCGTCCGCCGACCCCTGGGCCGACGCGTGCGCCGAGGACCTGGAGGCCGAGAAGGCCCGCCGCCGGGCCGAGTACGGGACCGCGCCCGGCAGCGCCGGGGAGGAGCTGCGAAAGCTCTTCGGCGCCGTCGCCGACAAGGTCAACGAGTTCCAGTCGTCCCTCCCCGGCATGGCCGCGCAGAACGCGGTCCAGCAGGTGGTGAACCAGGCGAAGTCCGCGATGGAACCCGTCGTCGAACGCAACCCCCGGGTTTTCGACCACCTCGCGGCGGCGGGCGGCGAACTCCTCGCGGCGTACCGCTCCGCGGTCCAGGGCCAGGAGAACCAGTGGACCCGGCGGGCGACGACGGAGAAGAAGCCGGGAGACCCCCGGGACCAGGCCGACGCCGGCGCCGGCGACCGCCCCGGCGACGACCCGCGCGACGAGAGCCCGCGCGGCGACGACCGGCGCGGTGACGGGGCCGCGCCCGGCGAGCAGATCGACCTCGACTGAACCGACCGGCTCGGACCGTGGTGATCCGACCCGTCACCGGCCTCCGCCGCCCCGCTCGATCTCCAAGTGATCACGACCGTGCCGCCGGTGATCAAGGACAGCCGGAACCGGTCCCGCCTCCGGTACGGTGGCCGGGCCGGACCGCTTCGCGCGGCCCGGCGAGCCCGGCAGATACGACGAGCACCACGAGCACGACAGGGACGCGGGGACATATGGCACTCTCGATCGGCGTCGACATCGGCGGAACGAAGATCGCGGCGGGCGTGGTCGACGAAGAGGGCACCATCCTCGACACCCATACCGTGCCCACCCCGTCGAGCCCCGAAGGCATCGTCGACGCGATCTGCGCGGCCGTCGACGGCGCCCGGTCGAACACCGGCGGTGGCGACATCGAGGCCATCGGTATCGGCGCGGCGGGCTACGTCGACGACAAGCGGGCCACCGTCATCTTCGCGCCCAACATCGACTGGCGCCACGAACCGCTCAAGGACAAGGTCGAACAGCGCGTCGGACTCCCCGTCGTGGTCGAGAACGACGCCAATGCCGCCGCCTGGGGCGAATACCGCTTCGGCGCGGGCCGCGGCCACCACGACGTCATCGTCATCACGCTCGGCACCGGGCTCGGCGGCGGCATCATCATGGGCAACAAGCTCCGCCGGGGCCGGTTCGGCGTCGCCGCGGAGTTCGGACACGTCCGGGTCGTACCCGACGGGCTCCTCTGCGGCTGCGGCAGCCAGGGCTGCTGGGAGCAGTACGCCTCCGGGCGCGCCCTCGTCCGCTACGCCCGGCAGCGCGCCGCCGCCACCCCCGACCAGGCGAAGATCCTCCTCGGCCTGGGCGACGGCACCGCCGACGGCATCCAGGGCCAGCACGTCAGCGCGGCGGCCCGGCAGGGCGACTCGGTCGCCGTCGACTCCTTCCGCGAACTCGCCCGCTGGGCCGGCGCCGGGCTCGCGGACCTGGCGTCCCTCTTCGACCCGTCGGCGTTCATCGTCGGCGGCGGCGTCTCCGACGAGGGGGAACTCGTCCTCGAACCGATCCGCAAGTCGTTCCGCCGCCGCCTCGTGGGCTCCCAGTGGCGCCCCCACGCCCAGGTCCTCGCGGCCCAACTCGGCAACCGCGCGGGCCTCGTCGGCGCGGCGGACCTGGCCCGCCAGGGCTAGCCGCCTCCCGCTGCGGGGTGCCTGGTGTCCGGGGGGCTTTGCCCTCGGGTTGCCTGTGCCCAGGCGAGTCGCTTGCGCCCCGGTCTCCGGGGGCCCCGGGGCCCTGGCCCTCCGGGTTGCCGCCTCGAACTACCCGGGTCTCGCCCGGCGCCCTGATGTTGTCGGCGGTCTGCTGCCCGCCCGTGGCTTGTCGCGCAGTTCCCCGCGCCCCTGGTTGCCCTGCTGTCCGCCCTAGTGGAGAGACGGGTCCCACTTTTCAGGGTCGGTGCCGGGAAGAGCATTCAGGGGCGCGAGGAACTGCGCGACAAGCCAGCCACGGTCCGCAGGCCGCGAACAAGATCAGGCCGCCGGGTGCGGCCCGGGCGTTTAGGGGCTCGGGGAACTGCGAGACAAGCCACAGGCGGGCCGCAGACCGCCGACAACATAAGGCTGCCGGGCGCGGCCCGGGCGCGGCGCTCCGGAGTGGCGGGCCCTTCTGAGGGGCCTCGGGGCGCGCGGCCCCGGGAAGGGATCCCGCAGCGGGAGGCGACCCCGTAAGAATGGGGGCATGTCGATCAGCGTCATGCCCAACTCCGTTACGAATCCCGACGGATCCGCCGTCGTCCGCGTCCTCAGCTACAACGTGCGGTCCCTGAGGGACGACGAGGACGCGCTCGCCCGCGTCATCCGCGCCTGCGCCCCCGACCTGGTGTTCGTCCAGGAGGCGCCGCGGTTCTTCCGGTGGCGCAAGCATGCCGCGCGGCTCGCGGCGAAGACGGATCTCGTGGTGTTGTCGGGCGGGGCGACAGCCGCCGGGCCGCTGCTGCTGTGCTCCTTGCGGGCGACCGTGGACCGTACGGAGGACGTACTGCTGCCGCTCACCCGCGGCCAGCACCGCCGGGGTTTCGCGACCGCCGTGGTCCGGTTCGGGGGCTCGGTGCCGCTGGGGGCGGTCAGCTGTCATCTGAGCCTGCATCCGAGGGAGCGGTTCGCTCAGGCGGGGATGTTGCTGGACCGGGTCGCCGGTCTGGGGACTCCGTACGCCGTCGCCGCCGGGGACGTCAACGAGGAGCCCGGCCGGCCGGGGTTCGCCCGGCTCTCGGCGGGCCTCCGGGACGGCTGGGTCACGGCCCCCTGGGGCGGTGAGTACACATTTCCGGCGACCGGGCCCCGTAAGCGGATCGACGCGGTTTTCGCCACCCGGGGCGTGGAGGTGCTGGCCTGCGGGGTGCCGACGGCGCTGCCGGGGGTGTCGGCGGCGGATCTGGGCGCGGCCACGGACCATCTGCCGGTCCTGGCCGCGCTCTCGCTGCCCGCTGCCGCCGCCGGTACCGCGTAACGCCTGGTCGCGCGGTCAGACGACGGCGCCGCGCCCCGGGTCCGGGTCCTCGTCGTCCTCGCCGTCCGACATCCGGGCCACGAGGGTCGCGAAGCCGCCGAGGAAGCCGCCGACGCAGACCGTCGTCAGCCACCAGGACATGTCCCAGCGGAGGATGACGGCGATCAGCATGAGGACGGGTCCGCCGATCACTCCGAGCCAGGCGAATTTGGCGGTGGTGTCGGCTTCCGGCAGCGGCGGCGGCTCGGGCGGGACGAAGTGGCCCTCGTCGGTCTCGTCGAGGTCGTCCTCCTTGGCCTCGGCGGGCGAGTAGTCCCGGGGTCCGGCGCCGCCGACTCCGGGGGCGAAGGTGATGGAGCTGCCGAGCCGGGGCGGGTCGGCGGGCCCGGCGGTGTCGCCGGGTTCGGGCTTCGGCTCGGGCTTGCCCGGCTTCTCGTCGGCGATGGCTTCGAGCCGGGCCAGGTCCTCCACCGATTTGAACGGCTTGGCGCCGGGCGGGTCGGCCGGCTCCGTTCCGTAACCGGCGACGATCGCCGCCCAGGCGGCTTCCTCGTCGATGGGCTGCGGCTCGCGGTCCGCGTCGTGTTGTTCAGTCACCGGTCGGGCTCCCCTTCGTCTGCGCGCGCGGAGCGAGCCGGTTGATGAACGCGTGGCTTCGGTCGAAGATCTGCTCCGCGTCATGGTCCAACGTCGCGACGTGGTAACTCTGTTCCAGGACGACCTCGGTGACATCGGTCGAGGAGACCCGGGCGAGGATCCGCGCCGAGTCGGCCGGGTTCACGACATGGTCGGTGGCGCTGTGCAACAGCAGCAGCGGCTGGGTGACCTGCGGCAGCTCGCCGTCGACGAGCCGGGTGAACTGCCGGAGCGAGTACGCGGCCCGGACCGGCACCTGCTCGTACCCCACCTCCACGACGCCCGGCTTGGCGATATCGCTGGCGATCCCCGGCGACGAGGGCACCAGATGCCGCAGGACGGGCAGCAGCCGGGGGGCCAGGCCGTGCAGCCGGTTCAGCGGGTTGACCAGGACGATGCCGCTGATCGCGGAGCCGTGCCGGGCGGCGAGCCGCAGGGTGAGCGCGCCGCCCATGGAGAGCCCGAAGACGAAGACCCGGGAGCAGCGGTCGGTGAGGTCCCGCAGCGCCCGGTCCACCTCCGCGTACCAGTCCTGCCAGCCGGTGTGCTGCATGTCCTGCCAGCGGGTGCCGTGTCCCGGCAGCAGCGGCACCGAGACGGTGAGGCCGTGTCCGGCGAGATGTTCGGCCCAGGGGCGCAGGGAGTGCGGGGAGCCGGTGAAGCCGTGGCACAGCAGGACACCGATGTCACCGCCGTCGTGGCGGTAGGGCTCGGCTCCGGGGAGGACCGGCACCGGGGTCTCCTTTCGGGGTCGGGGCCGCAGCGGTGCCGACCGGGCGGCAGCGGGGCCCCGGTCGGGTGGCGTAGCACGGCGGCTCGGGGGGTCTGCTTCACGGTACGCGACCGGGCTGACACCGACCAGATCCGCCGCTTCGCGGCGGCCGGGATCACTCGCGGCCCGCCCGGGTGGGCCGTACGGCGCCACCCGCCCCTGTGCGGGGAGACCGGGCCCACCTCGGGTTAAGGTCTGGACTACAGCAACAGGAGGCACTCGAGTTGATCTACGGCGCTATGAAGTTCT
Organism: Streptomyces sp. NPDC020875; assembly: GCF_040641415.1. NCBI lineage: Bacteria > Bacillati > Actinomycetota > Actinomycetes > Kitasatosporales > Streptomycetaceae > Streptomyces > Streptomyces sp. NPDC020875. The sequence goes on from NZ_JBFADP010000017.1 coordinate 62,320, forward strand.
CCGTCGGGGGGAGTCTGAAGCTCGCGTTCAGACCCTGGGTGGAGGGACTGGAGAACGTTCCCGCCGACGGTCCGGCCATCCTCGCGAGCAACCACCTGTCGTTCTCCGACTCCTTCTTCCTGCCCGCGGTGCTGGACCGGAAGGTCACCTTCATCGCCAAGCAGGAGTACTTCACCTCCCCCGGGGTCAAGGGCAAGCTGACCGCCGCCTTCTTCAAGGGGGTCGGTCAGCTCCCGGTGGACCGCTCGGGCGCGCGCGGCGCGGGCGAGGCGGCGATCCAGGCCGGGATCAAGGTGGTCGAGAACGGCGGGCTCTTCGGGATCTACCCCGAGGGCACCCGCTCCCCGGACGGCCGGCTCTACCGGGGCAAGTCCGGCGGTCTGGCCCGGGTGGCGCTCGCCACCGGCGCCCCGGTCATCCCGGTCGCCATGATCGACACCGAGAAGATCCAGCCGCCCGGCAAGGTGGTGCCCAAACTGATGCGCCCGGGCATCAGGATCGGCGCCCCGCTCGACTTCACCCGCTACCAGGGCCTGGAGAACGACCACTTCATCCGGCGGTCCCTGACCGACGAGGTGATGTACGAGATCATGAAGCTCTCGGGCCAGGAGTACGTCGACATCTACGCGACCGCCGCCAAGCGGCAGCTCGCCGACGCGAAGAAGGCGGCCGAGAAGCAGGCCGCGGAGCGGAAGGCGGCGGAGCGCGCCGCCTGATCCGCCGGGTCCGGTCCGGATCGCGGGCCGTACGGGGCGGGGCCGGGGATCTCCCGGCGGGGGAGAACCGGGGCCGGGCGCGGGGGCGTCCGGAAAGCAAGGGGCCGTGTCGTCGCGGCGGGAACGCAAGGCGGGCGGGGGAGCGGGGGAGATGGCGCGCGAGCGGGTCGTACGGATGTCGGTCGAGCTGCCGCTGTGGCGCGCGCTCGCGGGCTACCGCGTCCTCACCATGCTCTACGCGATCCTGCTCATTCCGCTCAACCCGGACAAGTTCGAACGCCCCTGGGTGGCGTATGTCTTCCTGGCCTTCCTCGGGGTGTGGACCCTGGCCACACTGCCCTTCGTCCGGAACGCCGCGAGCTGTACCCGGCCGTTCCTGGCCGCCGATCTGACGATCGCCGTCACCGGCATCATGCTGACCCCGCTCGCCGACTTCCAGGCCCAGCAGACCGACGGCCCCACCCTGCCGTCGATCTGGACGGCGGGCTCCGTACTGGCCTTCGCGATCAAGGGCGGCTGGCGCTGGGCGGGCCTGGCGTCGTCGCTGGTCGCCGTCGCCAACATGGTCGAGCGCGGCGACCCCACCGGGGACACCTTCCACAACGTCCTGCTGGTCTGGGTGGCGTCCATCGCCATCGGCTACGTGGTCGAGGTGGCCCGGGCCTCCGAGCGGACCCTGGCCCGCGCGCTGGAGATCGAGGCGGCGACCCGGGAACGGGAGCGGCTGGCCCGGGACATCCACGACGGGGTGCTCCAGGTGCTGGCCATGGTCCAGCGCCGGGGCAACGCGATCGGCGGGGAGGCCGCCGAGCTGGGCCGGATGGCGGGGGAGCAGGAGATCGCCCTCCGTACCCTGGTCTCGTCGGGGCTGGTCCCGGCGAGCCGGGCGTCCGAGGACGTCACCCAGGGCGCGATCGTCCGCTCCGTAGAAGACGATGAAGACGATGCCGCCCGCCCCGGTGACGCGTATGCCGGGGACGCCGACCGCGATCTGCGGTCGCTGCTCGCGCCCCGGACCGGTGCCCGGGTCACCCTCTCCGAGCCCGGTGCCCCGGTACTGCTGCCGGCCGCCGCCGCGGCCGAGCTGGCGGCGGCCGTCGGTGCCGCGTTGGACAATGTGGAGCGGCACGCGGGTGACGGCGCCCGTGCCTGGATCCTGGTCGAGGACTGGCCGGACGAGGTGATCGTCACCGTCCGGGACGACGGCCCGGGGATCCCGGAGGGGCGGCTCGCCCAGGCCGAGGGGGAGGGCAGGCTCGGGGTCGCGCTCTCCATCCGGGGGCGGCTGCGCGATCTGGGGGGCACGGCCGAGCTGATCTCGGTTCCCGGACAGGGCACGGAAGTGGAATTGAAGGTCCCGCGACAGGCGGGAGCGGCAGGGGGGAAGGACCGGTCATGACGGAATCGACACCGGAGCGGACGACGCGGGTGATGGTCGTGGACGACCATCCGATGTGGCGGGACGCCGTGGCGAGGGATCTGGGGGCGGCGGGGTTCGATGTCGTCGCCACCGCGGGCGACGGCCAGCAGGCGGTCCGCCGGGCCGTGGCCGTCACGCCCGATGTGCTGGTCCTCGATCTGAACCTGCCGCTGAAGCCGGGGGTGCAGGTCTGCAAGGAACTGGTGGCCGCCCTGCCGGGACTGCGGGTGCTGGTGCTCTCCGCCAGTGGTGAGCACGCGGACGTCCTGGAGGCGGTCAAGTCCGGTGCCACCGGCTATCTGCTGAAGTCGGCGAGTACGGAGGAGCTGACCGACGCGGTACGGCGGACCGCCGCCGGTGACCCGGTCTTCACCCCCGGCCTGGCCGGTCTCGTCCTCGGCGAGTACCGCAGGCTGGCCACCGACCCGGCTCCGGCCACCGAACAGGGCGAGTCCAAGGCGCCCCGGCTGACCGAGCGGGAGACCGAGGTCCTCCGGCTGGTCGCCAAGGGATTGTCGTACAAACAGATCGCGGAGCGGCTGGTGATCTCCCACCGGACCGTGCAGAACCACGTCCAGAACACCCTCGGCAAGCTTCAGCTGCACAACCGGGTCGAGCTGGTGCGGTACGCCATAGAGCAGGGCATCGACACCCCGGACGTCCCGGGTCTCCACGACGGGCCCGCCGAGAGCGGCGCGACGGCCGTCTGAACGCCGGACGCGCTGGCCCGGTCGTCAGGCCGCCCGGCCGCCCGGCCGGGGCTCGGCGGTCCGGGGGCGTGCGGCGAAACGGCCGCGCGCGGGTGTGCGCCGGTTGTGTTCCGGAGGTGCTGAGGTGGCGTACGAGGTCTCAGAGGTGCGCCGCCGTTCACGTACGAGTGAATGCGTCCTTCATCTCCTGTCTCGCACACCCCGCTGACCAGGGCCTCCTCGGGTCCGTACCGCAGGGGGATTGACCCTCGCCGCCACTCGTAGTGACCTGGATCACGATTAGCGTGACCGGTCCTAGAGCTCATCTGGCGAAGGGATTTCTTCCATGCGCGTCGGAGTACTGACCGGGGGCGGGGACTGCCCCGGCCTCAACGCGGTCATCCGCGCCGTCGTCCGCAAGGGCGTCCAGGAGTACGGGTACGAATTCACCGGCTACCGGGACGGCTGGCGCGGACCGCTCGAAGACGACACCGTTCCGCTCGGCATCCCGGTCGTCCGGGGCATTCTGCCCCGGGGCGGCACCATCCTCGGTTCCTCGCGCACCAATCCGCTCAAGACCCCCGACGGTATCCACCGGATCAAGGAGAACCTGGCCAAGGCCGAGGTCGACGCCCTGGTCGCGATCGGCGGCGAGGACACCCTGGGGGTCGCCGCGCGGCTGCACGACGAATACGGCGTCAAGTGCGTCGGCGTCCCCAAGACCATCGACAACGACCTGTCGGCCACCGACTACACCTTCGGCTTCGACACCGCCGTCGGCATCGCCACCGAGGCGATCGACCGGCTGCACACCACCGCCGAGTCGCATATGCGGGTCCTGGTCGTGGAGGTGATGGGGCGGCACGCGGGCTGGATCGCCCTGCACTCCGGACTCGCGGGCGGCGCCAACGCCATCCTCATCCCGGAACAGCGCTTCGATCTCGACCAGGTGTGCGACTGGGTCACCTCGCGGTTCCGGGCCACCTACGCACCGATCGTGGTGGTCGCCGAGGGCGCCATGCCCAAGGACGGCGAGATGGTCCTCAAGGACGGCACGCTCGACTCGTTCGGGCACGTCCGGCTCTCCGGCGTCGGCGAATGGCTGGCGAAGGAGATCGAGAAGCGCACCGGCAAGGAGGCCAGGACCACCGTCCTCGGCCATGTCCAGCGCGGCGGTACGCCCAGCGCCTTCGACCGCTGGCTGGCCACCCGGTTCGGACTGCACGCCATCGAGGCCGTCCGGGACGGTGACTTCGGCCGGATGGTCGCCCTGCGCGGCACCGAGATCGTCCGGGTGCCGATCGCCGAGGCGACGGCCCGGCTGAAGACCGTCGACCCCGCGTTGTACGAGGAGGTCGGGGTCTTCTTCGGCTGACCGGCGCGCCGCTCGCCCGGCCCGGCCACCGGCGTCCGCCGGAGCCGGACCCTCGCCGGACGACCGGCGCGCCCGGGCCACGGGCCGTCCCGGGATTCGTATAGTCGGCCGGGGACGGCCCGCGGCCATCGCGGGCGCGACCGCACCGCGAACGGGAGCACCGCGTGGAGATCCTCGCCTTCGGAGTGCAGGCGGACGAGAAGCCCCTGATCGAACGGGCCTTCGCCGGAGAGTTCGAGGTCCGCTGTCTGGAAGTCTTCCTCGACGCCGACACGGCGCCCATCGCCGCGGGCCACGAGGCGATCTCCACCAGTGTCAACGCCGATCTGGGCGCCGGGGTGCTGCGGACCCTGGCCGCCGGGGGCACCCGGATGATCGCCCAGCGCTCCACCGGCTTCAACAACATCGATCTCGACGTCGCCGCCGAACTCGGCTTCACCATCGCCCGGGTGGAGACCTACTCCCCTTACTCCGTCGCAGAGTTCGCCTGGACCCTGGCCACCGCCGTCAACCGGCGGATCGTCCGGGCCGCGGGCCGTACCCGTGACTTCGACTTCCGGCTCGACGGGCTGATGGGCCGCGATCTGCACGGCCGGACCGCCGGAATCCTCGGCACCGGGCGGATCGGCGCCGCCTTCGCCCGGATCGCCCATGGCTTCGGGATGCGCCTGCTGGGCTGGGACGTCGCCGAGAACCCCGAGTGCGCGGCGCTCGGGATGACGTACACCGACAAGGAGCGGCTCTTCGCCGAGGCCGATCTGATCAGTCTGCATGTGCCGCTGCTGCCCGCGACCCGGCGTATCGTCGGCGCGGCGGCGCTGGCGGCGATGAAGGACGACGCCGTCCTCGTCAACACCAGCCGGGGCGGGCTGGTCGACACCGAGGCCCTGGTGGAGGAGTTGCGCAAGGGCCGGTTCGCCGGGGTGGGGCTCGACGTCTACGAGGCGGAGGCCGGTCTCTTCTTCCTCGACAAGTCCCTGGAAGCCGTCGCCGACGACACCCTAGCCCGGCTGATGACCTTTCCGAATGTGCTGGTCAGCTCGCATCAGGCGTATTACACGGAGGAAGCGGTCCGGCAGATCGTGGAGACCACCGCCCGGAACGTGGCGGACTGGGCGGCGGGCCGCCGGTCCGGAAACGTCCTGATCCCGGCGGCCCCCGAGACGGCCTGACCCCACTGCCCGGCCCCGGCACCGAGCCGGTCGGGGCGCCGGACCGGGACCGGGAGCGCCGTCCGGTCCGCCGTGTCCCGTACGCGCACTCCGCCCTTACGGCCCGTCGGACACGGGGAGCCGTTCCCGCGCCGCCGGGACCGAGGACGTGCTCCGTACGAGTCCGTATGAGTCCGTACGAGGGAGACCGTCCCCGGCTCCGGCGGGGAACTCGCCGCCGTCGCGACAGCCGTACCGGACGTCGTGGCCCGCTGTCCGGCCGGACGGCGCCCCTTCGCGGGCCGGGACCGTTCCGGCCGCCCCGGTTCCGGCGGGATCGGGTGCGCCGACGGCTCCGGCCCCGTCGGCCGGGGCCGCCGCCCGGCCCGAGGTCGTCCGGCCGTCAGCCCCCGGCCAGGACGGACTCCCGCAGCAGCTCGGCGACCAGCCCCGGGCCGTCCAGCGTCAGTACGGACTCCGGATGGAACTGCACCGACGCGAACCCGGGCCCGCGCAACGCGCTGACCTCGCCCGTCGCCGGGTCCCTCGCCACCTCGATCGCCCGCGACCCCAGCCGCCGGGCCGACGCGTCGTCGCAGTGGGCGGTGAAACTGCTGTAGAAGCCCACGGTCTCCGGGCGGCCGAAGAAGTCGATCCGCTCCTGGGCGCCCTGATACGGGGTGGCCTTGCGGACCAGCCGCAGCCCCAGCTCGTGGGCGATCAGCTCATGGCCGAGACAGACCCCGAGCACCCCGTGGGAGTGGCCGTCCAGCAGCTCGGCGGCGATCGTCCGCAGCACCCGCATCTTGGGATCCGCCGGATCCGCCGGATCACCGGGGCCCGGACCGAGGACGACCGGGCCGTGATGGTCGCGGACCGTCTCCCGCAGCCCCGGCTCGTCGAACCGGCGTACGGTCACCTCCAGACCCGTGGACCGCAGCAGATGGGCCAGCATCGCGGTGAAGGTGTCCTCGCCGTCGACCATCAGGGCATGGCCGGCGGGCAACCGTCCGCCGCGCGACCGCGCCGTACCGCCCGCGGACGCCGATGCCGTGGCCCGCTCGCCGGTCAGGGGCCCGTCGGCCGGTTCCTGGAGCCGTAGCCAGAACGGCGCGAGACCGGCCCGGCGGGCGTCGAGCGCGGCCCGGACCCGGGGATCGTCCGCCAGCCGGACTCCCGTCGGCGCTGCCGGGGCCCGCCCGGGACCGACCCCCAGCGCCGTCAGCACACCCGCCGCCTTGGCATGGGTCTCGGCGACCTCGTTCCCCGGTACCGAGTTCCGGACCAGCGTCGCCCCCACCGGCACCCGCAGCCCGCCGTCCGCCGCGATGTCGGCGGTCCTGATCAGAATCGGCGAGTCCAGCGACTGCGCGCCGCCGCCGTCCCGGCCGAGCAGGGCCAGGGCGCCCGCGTAGTAGCCCCGGCCGCCCACCTCGTGCCGCTCGATCACCCGGCAGGCGTTCTGCACCGGCGACCCGGTGACCGTCGCCGCGAACATGGTCTCCCGCAGCACCTCGCGGACGTCCAGCGACGAGCGGCCCCGCAGCTCGTACTCGGTATGCGCGAGATGGGCCATCTCCTTGAGCCGGGGCCCGACGACCACCCCTCCCCGGTCGCCGACCGTGCACATCATCTTCAGCTCCTCGTCGACGACCATCGACAGCTCGTCGCGCTCCTTCGGATCGTCGAGGAACCGCAGCAGCCCCTCGGGGTCCGGGCCCTGCGGCGGATAGCGGAAGGTGCCGCTGATCGGATTCATCACGACCGTGCCGCCGCTCATCCGGACATGCACCTCGGGACTGGCGCCGGCCAGGACCCGGCCGCCCGGGCCGGTGTGGACCACGAACGTCCAGTACGCGCCCCGCTCACCGGCCAGCAGCCGGCGGAACAGGGCGAGCGCGTCGGCCCGGCCGAAGCCGGGGATCCGGCCGGTGTACGTACGGCGGATCACGAAGTTCGCGCCCTCGCCGCCGCCGATCTCGTCCTCGATCACCCGGGCGACGATGTCCGCGTACTCCTCGTCGGAGACGTCGAAACCACCGTCCTCGACCCGGACCGCGTGGCCGGGCAGCGCGTCGAGTACGTCGTCGAGCGGCAGCTCGTACGTCTCCTCGGCGACCAGCGCGCTCAGCGGTGTGCCGTCGTCGCGGACATCGAAGCCCCGCTCCCGGATCTGCCGGAAGGGGACCAGGGCGAGGGTCGGGCGGTCGGTGAAGACGGGCAGCTCGCCCAGGGTCGCGGCCTCCAGGACCGGTCCGGCCAGTACCTCGACGGTGTCGTGGTCACGGCCGGGGGTGCGGCGGCGCAGCAGGGCGAAGGGCCGGTCACCGTCCAGCAGACGGGCGACGACCTCCGCTGCGGACGGGGTGTGCTGGGACATCCGGGGTTCCTTTCCGGGCGGGGGGCCTCGGCGCCGGTACGTACCGTGCGCCGGGGGACCCCCGGGGAGAGGAGCGGCCGGGTCCGGGTCCGGATGGACCGGACGGTCGGAGAAACACGAAGGCCGCCCCTCGGGCGGCCTGGTTTCTGCTCGACTGTCTCGGAAACGCGCAGTCAGTGGGCCGCCGGATGAGCGGTCCACCACCACTGGGTGCGGTGCTGCGTCTGATTCATGCGGCGAACTGTAGCGCACGGCTCCCCGGTGCGGAGGGTGTGGCGTGCGCCACAACGCTCCGATCGGTCCGGGGGTTCCGGATCGGGTGTCACCGCACCGGTCGGATGTTGATCTATGAGTTCGATGCGACTGATGTGATCTGTGTGACGGAATGCTGGACTGTACGTCTCATTGGGTGGGCGCCGGACCGGGGCGCTCCCGGGACCCCGTACTGTTGGCGATGTGACCGTGAACGCTAAGACCACCCTTTCCGGTGGCAACACCTGGCGAGACCTGCCCGCGGCGCAGCAGCCCGAGTACCCGGATGCCGAGGCTCTGCGCGATGTGATCGCCGAGCTCGAAAGCTATCCGCCGCTCGTCTTCGCGGGCGAGTGCGACCAGCTGCGCGCGCGGATGGGCGCCGTCGCCAGGGGCGAGGCGTTCCTGCTCCAGGGCGGAGACTGCGCCGAGGCGTTCGACGCCGTCTCGGCCGATCACATCAGGGCCAAGCTGAAGACGCTGCTCCAGATGAGCGCCGTCCTGACCTACGCGGCGTCCGTCCCGGTCGTCAAGGTCGGCCGGATCGCCGGACAGTACTCCAAGCCGCGCTCCAAGCCGACCGAGACCCGCGACGGCGTGACGCTGCCGACCTACCGCGGCGACTCCGTCAACGGCTTCGACTTCACCGAGGCGTCCCGGGTCCCGGACCCCGAGCGGCTGAAGCGGATGTACCACGCCTCGGCCTCGACGCTGAACCTGGTCCGCGCCTTCACCACCGGCGGCTACGCCGACCTGCGGCAGGTGCATGCCTGGAACCAGGACTTCGTGAAGTCGTCCCCGTCGGGCCAGCGGTACGAGCAGCTCGCCCGGGAGATCGACAACGCGCTGAACTTCATGAAGGCGTGCGGCACCGACCCGGCCGAGTTCCGCGCGGTGGAGTTCTTCGCCTCCCACGAGGCGCTGCTGCTCGACTACGAGGGCGCGCTGACCCGGACCGACTCCCGGACCGGCCACCTCTACGACACCTCGGGCCACATGGTCTGGATCGGTGAGCGGACCCGCCAGCTGGACGGGGCGCACATCGAGTTCGCCGCCCGGATCCGCAACCCGATCGGGATCAAGCTGGGCCCGACGACCACGGTCGACGAGGCGCTGACCTACATCGACCGGCTGGACCCCGACCGGGAGCCCGGCCGGCTGACCTTCATCGTCCGGATGGGCGCCGACAAGGTCCGGGACCGGCTTCCGGCCCTGGTCGAGAAGGTCACCGCGTCCGGTGCCACCGTGGCCTGGGTGACCGACCCGATGCACGGCAACACCTTCGAGGCGGCCTCCGGGCACAAGACCCGCCGCTTCGACGACGTCCTGGACGAGGTCAAGGGCTTCTTCGAGGTGCACAAGGAGCTGGGGACCCACCCCGGCGGCATCCATGTCGAGCTGACCGGTGACGATGTCACCGAGTGCGTGGGCGGCGGCGACGAGATCTTCGTCGACGATCTGCACCAGCGGTACGAGACGGCCTGCGACCCCCGGCTGAACCGCAGCCAGTCCCTGGACCTGGCGTTCCTGGTCGCGGAGATGTACCGGGACCAGTAACGGCGCTGTGGACCGATGGTCCTACGACCCGACGATGGGGCGCGAATCCTTGTGATTCGCGCCCCATCGTGCTTTTGCCCCCTGGCAGAGGCGGGTAAGGTTAGGTTAGCCTCACCGATGAATCGGGTTGATTGCGTCGGAAAGGGCACAACCCCTCGGGTCCCGGATCCGGGCGTTCCCGGATGACCCGGACGCCCTGGGCGGACGGGCCCCGGCGCACCAGGCCCCCAAAAGTTCGTCGGAGGTGAACCGCGTGTACGTCTGCTCGTGCTTCGGCATTACGGAGCAGCAGATCAAGCAGCACGCGGCGGCGGGCGCGTGTACGCCCCGGCAGATCGCCTCCGCCTCGAAGGCGGGTACGGACTGCGGCTCCTGCGTCCGCAAGATCCAGTCCATCCTCGGCCGGGGGGCCTGTCCCCGGCGCGAGCTGATCGACCAGGGCCGGCCCGCCCTGGCGGCGGTCACGGACGCACCGGCCGATGTGTCCGTCTCCGATCCGGCCACCACGGTGCCCGGCGTCCCGGGCATCCCCAAGATCCCCGGGATCCCGGGTGTACCCGCCGCCGCCACCGCTCCCGGCCGGTCCGGGATCGCCGGTGCCGGGGGGACCGCAGAGCTGGACGAGGCGGCCTGAGGCGGTCCGGATCCGGAGCGCCGGGTTCGAGAATGTGGCTATCGGGGTCCGGACGGCGGGAGCGTTTCCGTGCCTCCCGGTCCCGCCGGGGCTTCCGTACGGTCCCCGCTATCCGGCCGTCGTCGGCCGGATCGCCGGTCAGCTCTCGGGCTGCTCGATCAGCTGGGCGATGTAGAGCGGCTCGCCGAGCTTCTCGATCAGATCCAGCTGGGTGTCGAGATAGTCGATGTGATGCTCCTCGTCCTCCAGGATGGACTCGAAGATATTCGCCGAGGTGATGTCGCCCTTGGCCCGCATCACCTCCGCGCCCCGCTTGAGCCGGTCGATCGCCTCCACCTCGATCTGCCGGTCCGCCTGGAACATCTCGGTCACGGTCTGACCGATCCGGACATGGAACAACCGCTGGTAGTTCGGCAGCCCGTCGAGGAAGAGGATCCGGTCGGTCAGTACCTCGGCATGCTTCATCTCGTCGAAGGACTCGGCGCGGGTGTACTTGGCGAGCTTCGTCCAGCCGAAGTTGTCCTGCATCTTGGCGTGCAGGAAGTACTGATTGATCGCGGTCAGCTCGGCGGTCAGCTGCTCGTTGAGGAACTCGATGACCTCGGGGTCGCCCTGCATCGCGGCGGCTCCTTCCACAGGAGTGGTGGGTGTGGGCAGGTGCGCGCATCCTCGCATCGTGGTCGATGGCCGTCCAGTAAGTTCCGCCTTAGTGGGAGTTGCCCGAATCGGCCCAGACCCGGTCATGACCACCCCTCCCGGTCTGTCACCATTAGGACATGGGTCAGCCGGAGAGCAGGGATCACCGAGCAGCTGTGGAATCCGAGCTTCCGCCGGGCCAGCGACTGCAGCGGGGCTGGCCCGTCACCCATTACGGACCCGTGCCGAAGTTCCGTCCCGAACGCTGGGAGTTCCGGGTCTTCGGGGCCACCGCCGACGGCGACAAGCGCTGCTGGAACCATGAGGAGTTCTCGGCGCTGCCCTTCTCCACGGTCGTGGCGGACCTCCACTGCGTGACGAAATTCAGCATGCTGGGGGCCGAATGGGGCGGGGTCCCCACACGGGTCGTCGCCGGTCTCGCGCCGCCCGCGCCCGAGGTCACCCATGTGATGGTCTGGGCCGAGTACGGCTTCAGCGCCAATATGAGGCTCGCCGACTTCCTGGCGGAACGATCGATTTTCGCCACGCACAAGGACGGTGAACTGCTCACCGCCGAGCACGGTTTCCCGCTCCGTCTGGTGGTGCCGCAGCTCTACGCCTGGAAGGGCCCCAAATGGGTCCGGGGAGTGGAGTACATGACGGCCGACCGCCGGGGCTTCTGGGAGGAGCGGGGATATCACAATCTCGGCGACCCCTGGCGGGAGCAGCGCTACTCCTACCAGGAGGAGCCAGGGGACGGCCCCGAGCTGTGACGGCCCGGGGCCGCCTTTCGGCCATTTGATTGACTCGTGTCAAAGGCCGGGCGGCAGCGGCTTCGGAGCGATGGGCGGGGGCCCGGGCCGCCCTATCCGGCGCCGGGCCGCCGCTCGCGCAGCCTCTTGAGCAGGGCGATGTCCGCCGCGTACCGCTCCGGGCCGCCCGGTGTCTCGATGATCAGCGGTACGCCCTCGGTCGCCGGATGCCGCAACAGCTCCCGGAACGCGTCCTCGCCGATATGACCGGCGCCGATGTTCTCGTGCCGGTCCTTGTGGGAGCCGTGGGCCTCTTTGGAGTCATTGGCGTGGATCAGCCGCAGCCGCCCCCGGCCGACCGTGGCCACCAGCGTGTCCAGGGCCGAGGCCGCCCCGCCCGGAGCGGCCAGGTCGTGTCCGGCCGCGTACACATGACACGTATCGAGACAGACCCCGAGCCGGGGATGGAAGTCCAGCGCCTCGAAGTACGGGCCGAGGTCCTCGATCCGGGAGCAGAGCGACGCGCCCTGGCCCGCCGTGCCCTCCAGCAGCAGCATCGGATCGTCGTCCGCCGTCAACTCGTCGAGCAGCGGCAGCACCAGCTCCCTGACCTGCGCCAGCGCCGTCTCCCGGGAGCGGCCCCCGGTCGCCGAACCGGTGTGCACCACGACTCCCGGCGCCCCGATCTCCCGGCCCCGGCGCAAGGAGTGCCGCATCGACACCACGGAACGGCGCGCGGTCTCCTCGGTGTGCGAGCCGAAATTGATCAGATACGGGGCGTGGATCCACGGCAGGATCCCCTCGGCCGCGCATCGCTCGCGGAAGGCTTCGTCCTGGTCGGGGCGGCCCGCGGGCGTCGCCCAGCCGCGCGGATTGGCGACGAAGACCTGAACGGTCTCGGCGCCGATCTCACGGGCGGTGCCCAGTCCGGTCGTGGCGAGTCCCCCGGCCACGGGTACATGGCCGCCGACGGGGTTGCGCATGGGTGTTCGATCGTCCTTTCGCGGCCCCGGGGGGTGCCGCTCGCTCTCACCGGCCCGCCGGAGCGGGTCAGAGACCCTTCAGGGTGATGGTGACCGTGCCGCCCTCGGGGGCCCGCTCGTCCGCGCCGGGCGACTGACGGGCGACCGTCTCGCCGAGGAACGGGAACGACTTCTCCACCTTGACCCGGAAGCCCGCGGCCTCCAGCTTCCGGCGGGCCTCGCCCTCCGAGTCCCCGCCGACATCGGGGACCACGACCATCCGGGGCCCCTTGGAGACCGTGAGGGTGACCGTGTCGCCACCGGCCAGCCGGGTGCCCTCGGGCGCCGACTGCCGGGCGACCGTACCGGCCTCCTGCGGGGCGTTCACCTGCTCGGGCGCGACGACCACCTCGAAGCCGACGCCCTCCAACTCGGCCGTCGCCTCGGCGACCGGGTCGCCCGTGACATCCGGCACCTCGACGGGCGCGCCCCGGCTGACCACCAGGGCCACCGCCGAGTCCGGGCTGCGTCCGGCGCCCGCGCCCGGCTCCGTACGGATCACCGCGCCCTGCGGGACCTCGGCGCTGAACTCCCGGGTGACCACACCCGGCGCCAGCCCGACCCCCCGCAGTCTCTCCTCGGCCTTCGCCAGCGGCTCGCCCTTCACGGCGGGCACCCGGACGATCTCCGGGCCCCGCGAGACGACGATCGTCACGGAGCCGTTGCCCCGGATCCGCTCATTGGTCGCCGGGTCGGAGCCGATGACCGCACCCCGCTCGACGGTGTCGCTGAACTCCCGCCGGACGCCCTTCACACCCAGCCCCGCGCCCTCGATCCGCTGCTTCGCCTCGGCCTCGGACTTGCCGATGACGGCCGGGACGCGGGTGAACTGGCCCGAGTTGATGTACCAGACGCCCGCACCGATCCCGAGCACCGCGAGCACGGCCACCAGGATCGTGACCACTCCGCGCCGGGGCAGCCCCGACAGCGGCGACCACCTTCGGCGCGGCTCCCCGGGCGGGGGCGTCGGCGGGGCCGTGAACCGGGCCGTGTGCTGGACCCGCTGCTCGTCCGGCAGCCCGCCGGAGACCCGCGGGATGACATCCGTACGCTCCTCGGAACCGGCGCTCCGGCCCCGTCGGCCGGTCCCGCCGCCGTGACGTCCGGTACGTCGGCTCCGGCCGCCGGTGCCCTCGGCGGTCGCGCCCGCCCCACCCGGCTCCTGGGCCTCCCCGGACCCGGGGGCCTCACCGGGCTCACGGGCGGCGGGCGGCACCAGATCGAGCTGCTCGTCACCCAGGGCCGCCCGTACCGTCCTGACCTGCGAGAGCAGGGCCACGGCATCGTACGGACGGACATCGGGACGGCGCGCGGTCGCACTCGCCACCAGCTCGTCCAGCTCCACCGCGAGCCCCGGGACCCGGCCGGACGGCGCGGGCACCGACGCGTTCAGATGCTGGTACAGCACCTGGGCGGGGGTGTCGCCCGCGTACGGCTTCGCGCCGGTCAGCGTCTCGTACAGCATCACACCGCAGGCGTACACATCGGACCGGGTGTCGGCGGTGCCGTCCTCGATCTGCTCGGGGGCCAGATAGGAGACCGTCCCGAGGACGGAGCCGGTCGTGTTCGTCACCGAACCGACCGCCCGGACCAGACCGAAGTCGGCGACCTTCACCCGGCCGTCGTCCCCTATCAGCACATTCTCCGGCTTGACGTCACGGTGGACGAAGCCCGCGCGGTGCGCGGCGCCGAGCGCCGCCAGCACCGGCTCCAGGATGTCCAGGGCCGCGCGCGGCCGGAGCGCGCCCCGATCCCGCAGCACGTCCCGCAGGGTGCATCCGGCCACGTACTCCATGGCCAGATAGACATAGGCGCCCTCCGCGCCCTGGTCGAAGACGCCCACCACATTGGGGTGCGACAGCCGTGCGACGGACTTGGCCTCCCGGATGAACCGCTCCACGAACGTCGCGTCCGTCGCCAGCGCCGGATGCATCACCTTCAGCGCCAGCTCACGGTCGAGCCGGGTGTCCAGCGCGCGGTAGACCGTGGCCATCCCGCCGACGGCGACCCGCTCGTCCACGCGGTATCGGCCGTCGAGCAGCTGCCCGACGAGGGGGTCCTGGAGGGTCGTGTCCACGCAGCGATTCTACGAGCCGGTACCGACAACCCGGCCGCCGCCGGTGCGGGGGCGGCCGGGACCGGGGCAGGATCGGGCCAGTACCGATGCCGAGCTGTGATGCTCCGGCCGCCGGGCCCGCCGTCCGCGACACGGCTCGGGAGGGGCCGGGTCCGTCTCTTGTGGATCTCGCCGGGCTCGCCTGCCCCGGCACGCATGAAACTCCCTAGAACGCCGGGCGCTCCGGGTCGACCGCCGCCGGTCCGGCGCCGCGCGTGCCGCCCGTACCGTGCCCGGCACCGGCCGGGACCCCGGCTCCGGTCGTCCCGTGACCCTCGTGTTCCTCGTCGGGGGCGAAGGAGGCGACGCCCGTCGTCGGGGAGGACGCCCGGGCGAAGTGGCGGCGCGGGATCCGCCCCGCGCGGTACGCCAGCCGCCCCGCGTCGACCCCGTACCGCATGGCCTCCGCCATCAGGACCGGCTCCTGGGCCCGGGTGACGGCGGACGCCAGCATCACCGCAGCGCAGCCCAGCTCCATCGCGAGCGTCGCGTCGGACGCGGTACCGGCGCCCGCGTCGAGGATCACCGGCACCCCGGCGTTCTCCACGATCAGCCGGAAGTTGTGCGGATTGCGGATCCCGAGACCGGAGCCGATGGGGGAGCCCAGCGGCATGATCGCGGCACAGCCCGCGTCCTCCAGCCGGCGGGCCAGCACCGGGTCGTCGCTGGTGTACGGGAGGACGGTGAAACCGTCGTCGACCAGGGTCTCGGCGGCGTCGAGGAGTTCGACCGGGTCCGGCAGCAGGGTCCGCTCGTCGGCCACCACCTCCAGCTTCACCCACTCCGTGCCCAGGGCCTCCCGGGCGAGCCGGGCCGTGAGGACCGCCTCGCCCGCGGTGAAGCAGCCCGCGGTGTTCGGCAGGATCCGGATGCCCAGCCGGTCGAGGACGGAGAGCACCGAGCCGTGGACGGTGGGATCGACCCGGCGCATGGCGACGGTGGTGAGTTCGGTACCGCTGGCGACCAGGGCGCGCTCGAGGACGTCGAGGCTGGGGGCGCCGCCCGTGCCCATGATCAGCCGGGAGCCGAAGGCGGTCCCGGCGATCACGAGGGGGTCGCGCCCGGCGGCGGGTCCTCCGGTGGCGTCCGTCGAGTCGGGGGACGGTCGGCCGGAGCGGGGCGGGGCGAGTTCGGACATGGTCGCTCAGCCCCCCTGGACGGCGGTGAGGATTTCGACCCGGTCACCGTCGCCGAGGAGCGTGCCGGGCCACTGACCACGGGGAACGACCGCCTCGTTGACCGCGGCGGCGACCCCCGAGGGCGCCGGGGCGACGGTGGCGACGAGAGCGTCGAGCGTCGTACCGCTGGCGAGTTCACGCCACTCGCCGTTGACCGAGACGACCGGGGGAACGCTGTTCATACGAGCTGCTCCTGGGAGACGGGGGCGGCGGAACGGAATCGGTCGGGGGTGAAGGGATGGATCTCCTCGGGAAGGACACCGGTGGCGAGCGTCTCGGCGATCGCGTCCCCGGTCACCGGGGTCAGCAGTACGCCGTTGCGGTAGTGGCCGGTGGCCAGCAGCAGTCCGGGCAGCGCGCTCGGACCCAGCAGCGGGGCGTTGTCGGGAGAGCCGGGGCGCAGCCCGGCCCTGGCCTCCGTCAGCGGCAGTTCGGTGATCCCCGGCACCAGCTCATGGGCGTCGCGGAGCAGTTCGTAGACCCCGCCCGCGGTGACCGTGGTGTCGAAGCCCAGCTCCTCACTGGTCGCGCCGACGACGAGTTCGCCGTCGGCCCGGGGCACCAGATAGACCTGGCTGCCGCGGACCACGGCGCGGACGGTCCTGGAGAGGAACGGGGCGTAGGCGGGGGGCACGGTCAGCCGAAGTACCTGCCCCTTGACCGGGCGTACCGGCGGCAGCGCGTCCGGCGGCAGCCCCCCGAGCCGCCCGCTCAGGCTCCCGGCGGCGAGTACGGTCCGCTCCGCCCGCAGTTCACGCCCGTCGGCGAAGGCCACGCCCACCGCCCGGTCGCCCTCGACCAGCAGCCGGTCCGCCCGGTCCCGCCGCAGCTCCACCCCGGCTCGCTCGCACGCCACCACCAGGGCGGCGGCCAGTCGCCGGGGGTCGACCTGATGGTCCCCGTCGACCCGCAGCCCGCCGCGCACCCCCGGGGCGAGCATCGGCTCCAGCCTGCGGCACTCCCGCCCGGTGAGCCACTGCGACTCCAGCCCGGACCGCAGCTGAAGGGCGTGCAACTCCCGCAGATGGGCCCGGTCGTCGGCGTCGAGCGCGACGGCGAGCGTGCCGCAGGACCGATGGCCGACGGACCGCCCGCTGACCTCCTCCAGCTCCGCGACGAAGGCGGGATAGCGCCGGGCGGACTCCAGATTGAGGGCCAGCAGGGTCTGCTCGCCGTAATGCAGTTCGGTGACCGCCGCGAGCATCCCGGCGGCCACCTCGGCCGCGCCGCCGCCGGGGTCCGGATCGGCGACGGTCACCGCGAGCCCGCGTTGCGCCGCCCGCCAGGCGACCGCGAGCCCGATGATCCCGCCCCCGACGACCAGCACATCGGTCCCGCCGCTCGTGGCCGAAGACGGTTCGGAGGTATGCGACATGGGCGTCCAGCCCCTCCCTTCGCCGGCATGACCCGGATCAGGTTCGTACGGTCGGAGGCCGGCCAGCCTCCCTCTCAGCCCGGTGCGTCCGGGCTCCCGCGAGTGCTTTACGGTGGCCACCCTAACCCCCGTCTCCGACGCCCGGTAAGGCGGACGGACGGGCCGCGCCCCGAGAGCAAGGAGCCCTCAGCATGGCGAGATCGCTGGACGGACTGGTGCTGTCCCCGGTCACCGACCAGGCCCCCGGCCAGGTCGGCACGGCCACCCGGTTCACCTACCACGAGGAGGACGGCCGGATCTGGGCGGAGTACACCGGCGGCGACGTCGTCCGCGGCCATCTGGTGGGCACCAGGGACGGCGACCGCCTCGACTTCCGCTACGTCCAGCTCAAGACGGACGGCGCCACCGCATCGGGCCACTGCGTCTCCCGGGTGATCGACCTCCCCGACGGCCGGGTCCGCCTGGAGGAGACCTGGACCTGGGAATCCCAGCGGGGCGCGGGCACGAGCACGGTGGAGGAACTCCCCCACTAGTCCCGTCCCATCAGGCGCGCGCCTCCGACCCGGCTCCGCCCTTGAACAGGGGCTCGCCTCATCGCAAGGGCGGCGAGAGGGTCAACCAGGGGGCGCTGGGGATCCCCCCGTTGCCGAAGGCATAGGGGGCGGAACCGGGCGAGCGACCACAGGCGGCCGGCGGCCGCCCAGCATGCCCGATCGCCCACGGCGAGGGGCTCAAGGGCGCGGGGAACCGAGGGGAACCGCGCGAGCGCCCCACCGCGCGCGGCCCGGTGTCGAGAGGAAGGGGCACCCGCCGCCGGGGGCAGTCCCGGGCGGGTGCTTATCGTGGAGCCGTGAGCCATCAGACATCCCCCAGAACTCCCCGCGTGGTCGTCGTCGGCGCCGGGATCGCCGGAGTGCAGACCGCCGTCGCCCTGCGGGAGCTGGGGCACACCGGGCCCGTGACGGTCATCGGGGCCGAGCCCCATCAGCCGTACGACCGGCCGCCGCTCTCGAAGGCGGTGCTGCTCGGCACCGCCGAGGGCTCCGCCTTCGACGTGGACTTCGAGGCGCTCGGCGTCGAACTGCGCCTCGGTACCGCCGTGACCGGTGTCCGGCCCGCCGTGCGCGAACTGGACACGGAGGCGGGCCCGGTCCCGTACGACTTCCTCGTCGTGGCGACCGGCGCCGAACCCCTCACGCTGCCCGGTACGGAGGCGGTCCCGGGGGTGCATCTGCTGCGGACCCTGGACGACGCGGCCCGGCTGCGCCCGGTGCTGGAGCGGCGGCACGACATCGTCGTGGTGGGCGCCGGATGGATCGGGGCGGAGTTCGCCACGGCGGCCCGGTCCGCGGGCTGCGCGGTCACGGTCGTCGAGGCCGCGGAGCGACCGCTCGCGGGCGCGCTCCCCGCCGAGGTCACGGCCCCGATGGGCAAGTGGTACGCCGAGGCCGGGGTGGAGCTGGTCACCGGCGTCCGGGTGGCGGCCGTCGAGCCCGGGACGGTCGTTCTGGCGGACGGCCGCCGGATCGCGGCCGGGGCCGTCGTCGTCGGGGTCGGCGCCCGGCCCGCCACGGCCTGGCTGGCCGGTTCCGGTATCGAGACCGGCCCGGACGGTTCGGTCACCGCCGACGAGGGGCTGCGGACCGGAGTGCCCGGTGTGTACGCGGTCGGCGACTGCGCCTCCTTCCCGTCGGACCGGTACGGCCGCCGGATGCTCGTCCACCACTGGGACAACGCCCTCCAGGGGCCGCGTACCGTCGCCGCCAATATCCTCGCCGACCAGGAGGCGGCCGACCGGGCCGCCACCACCGCGGCCGACGCGCCCCCGGAGCCCGCCGTGGCTCCGGCGGTCTACGACCCGGTGCCGTACTTCTGGTCCGAGCAGTTCGGCCGGTTCGTGCAGTACGCGGGCGACCACGCCGACGCCGACACCCTGCTGTGGCGCGGCGACCCGGCCGACGCCGCCACCTGGTCGGTTCTGTGGCTGCGGGACGGCGTCCTGCGCGCCGTACTGGCCGTCGACAGGCCCCGGGATCTCTCCCAGGGCCGCCGGATCATGCAGTCCGGCGGACGGCTCGATCCGGTGGCGGCAGCCGATCCCGAGATCTCTCTCAAGACGGCGGCCCGCTGACCGGCTGATCCCTCCGGGCCCGCGCCGACCTGGTGTTCCAGGGGCGGCGTGGGCCGGATGGCCGCCGCCGGACGGGACTCCCGCTACCCACTGTCGGTCCCAGATGGCACGCTTGTCCTGTGACCGAGATTGACGCAAAGATCGATGCCCTCGTCCCCGCCTGGCTCACCCTGCCCGATATCGCGGAGCAGCTGAACGTCGAGGTGACGCGGGTCAGGCAGCTGGTCAAGGAGGGCCAGCTGATCGCGGTGCGCCGCGGGGAGAACCGGGTGCTCCAGGTCCCGGCCGCCTTCATCAGCGGGGACAAGGTCGTCAAGGGCCTCTCCGGGACCCTGACCCTGCTCAAGGACGACGGCTTCTCCGACGAAGAGATGCTGGAGTGGCTCTTCACCCCGGACCCCTCCCTGCCGGGTACGCCCGCGCAGGCCCTCGGGGAGAACCGAGGTACGGAGGTGAAGCGCCGGGCCCAGGCTCTCGCCGTCTGATCAGACGATCCGGGTACGTGTTCCGGGGCGCCCCGGAACACGCGCCCGTGCCCGTGACTCTTCCCGTGCCGCGCGGCCTGCGGGCCCGACGCCGGGTGCGAAGGACGGGCCGTCCGTCGCGGGGCCGCACCCCGACCGACAGGGGTGCCGCCCCGCGACGGCCTCGCGCGCCCCGCCTCGTACGCCCGCCGCACGTTCCGGGCCGGCTTCCGGGCTCGTCTGCCGGTGCGCCTTTGACGTGTGTCCGAGCGCGCCGCGCGGAAACCGCGTCCCACCGGCGCGCCCGCACCGTGTCCCGCCGACACCGGGCCCGCCCGCCCCGGCCGCCCGCCGATCCATCACCCCTGGGGGGACCCCGATGTCCATGACCTCCGACCGCCGCGCCCGGCTCGCCGACGCCCGGCTCTACCTCTGTACCGACGCCCGCACCCGCCAGGGCGATCTCCCCGAATTCCTCGACGCGGTGCTCTCCTCCGGCGTCGACATCGTCCAGCTCCGGGACAAGGGCATGGAGGCCGCCGAGGAACTGCGGCATCTGGAGGTCTTCGCGGACGCCTGCCGCCGCCACGGCGCGCTGCTCGCCGTGAACGACCGGGCCGATGTGGCGCATGCCGCCGGTGCCGCCGTCCTCCATCTCGGGCAGGGCGATCTGCCCGTACCGGCCGCCCGTGCCGTCCTCGGCGGCGGTAGCGGCGGCGACGGTGGCGGGGTGCTGATC
Source organism: Streptomyces sp. NPDC020875 (assembly GCF_040641415.1). Taxonomy (NCBI): domain Bacteria; kingdom Bacillati; phylum Actinomycetota; class Actinomycetes; order Kitasatosporales; family Streptomycetaceae; genus Streptomyces; species Streptomyces sp. NPDC020875. The sequence continues at coordinate 82,907 of NZ_JBFADP010000017.1, forward strand.
GGCCGTTCCACCCACAGCCGGGCCGAGGCCGAGGCCGCCGCCGTCCAGCCCGGAGTCGACTACTTCTGTACGGGACCGTGCTGGCCCACCCCGACCAAGCCGGGCCGGTACGCCCCCGGGCTCGACCTGGTGCGGACGACGGCCGCCCTCGGGACCGACCGGCCCTGGTTCGCCATCGGCGGCATCGACGAGGAGAACCTGGACGAGGTGCTCGACGCGGGCGCCCGCCGGATCGTCGTGGTCCGGGCGATCACCGAGTCCGACGACCCGGGCGCCGCGGCGGCTCGTCTCAGCCGACGGATACGCACCCGCTCCCAGCAGCCATGATGTAAAACAGGGGTGTCCGAGGGGCGGACTCGGGTTGGGCGACCCCCGCACCCCGGCTAGCCTGCGACTATGGCCCTAGGAACAGCATCGACCCGGACGGACCGCGCGCTCACCGTGCGCGATGTGCTCGCGACCGGCCGGACCTCCTACTCCTTCGAGTTCTGGGCTCCCAAAACGGAGAAGGGTGAGCGGAACCTCTGGAACGCGCTGCGGCGCGTCGAGGCCGTGGCGCCGAGCTTCGTCTCGGTCACCTACGGCGCGGGCGGTTCGACCCGCGCGGGCACGGTCCGGGCCACGGAGCAGATCGCCTCGGACAGCACCCTGACCCCCGTGGCGCATCTCACCGCGGTCAACCACTCCATCGCCGAACTGCGGAACATGATCGGCCAGTACGCGGACGCCGGTATCCGCAATATCCTCGCCGTCCGGGGCGACCCGCCGGGTGACCCGATGGGGGAGTGGGTGCCGCACCCCCAGGGGGTCACCTACGCCGCCGAACTGGTCCGGCTCATCAAGGAGTCGGGCGACTTCTGCGTCGGCGTCGCGGCCTTCCCCGAGATGCACCCCCGCTCCGAGGACTGGGACACCGACATCCGGCACTTCGTCGACAAGTGCCGCGCCGGGGCCGACTACGCCATCACCCAGATGTTCTTCCGGCCCGGGGACTATCTCCGGCTGCGCGAGCGGGTGACCGCCCGGGGCTGCGACACCCCGATCATCCCCGAGATCATGCCCATCACCAGCGTCGGACAACTGGAGCGATTCGCCCAGCTCAGCAATGCCGCGATCCCCTCGGAGCTGAAAGAACGGATCCTCTCGGCCAAGGACGATCCGGCCGCTGTACGCTCCATAGGTATCGAGTTCGCGACGGAGTTCTGCGCGGAGCTGCTCTCGGAGGGTGTGCCGGGGCTGCACTTCATCACCCTCAACAACTCCACGGCGACGCTCGAGATCTACGAGAATCTCGGACTGCACGAGCAGGTGTGATCGGCCGTACCCGACAGCGGCCGGAGGAGAGGGGCGGGGATGGGTCTTACGGTCCTCTACATCGCGTTCGGCGTCGTGGCGCTGTGGCTGCTGGGTGAGGTGCTGCTGCAGTACAAGGCCCGGCTGCGCTGGCGGCTGCTGGCCTTCGGCGGCTTCCTCACCGTCGTCCTGGGCGTCCTGGTGGCGTCCCGTGTGGTGATCGCCCTCGGCACGATCGCCTTCGCGGTGGGGCAGACGTATGTGACGCTCTCGTTCCGGAAGGGCTTCTCCACCGGCTGGGCGCTCGGCGGCCGTCCGGGGGCGAGCCGCCGCCGCAAGGACGGTCCCAGGGAGCCGTCGCTGGAGGTCAGCTCCGTCGAGGAGACCCGGCCGCGGTACGACGACGGGCCCGACGCGCTCCACCCGTCCGGTGCCCCGGGGGCCGGCGCGGCGTCCGCCGGGGACACGATGGTCCACGGCTTCCCGGCCGTCGACCATGATCAGGACCACGACCGGGCGCCGGGCCCCGACTCCGGACCGGCACCCGTCTACGAGCCGCAGCCCATGCCCGACGACACCGGCCAGTACGGGGTCTACGGCGACGGCTCCTACGGGACCGCCGCCCACCAGGACGGCGGCCACACCGAACCCGGGCAGGACCCGGGTTCGTACGACGGCGATCCGGGCGCCTACGACGGGGGTTACGACCCCTACTACGCCCAGCAGCCCGCCCCCGACGGCGGCGCCGGAGCCCCCGGCGGCTACGACTTCGCCCCGGATCCCCCGCAGTACCCGGCCTATACCGACCCCTACGCGGGTGGCCAGCAGCAGTACGCCCCCGGTTACGACGGCGGCGGCTACGACAGCTTCGGCAACCCCCAGCAGCAGCAGTACGGCCAGGACCCCGCCGCCTACTACCAGCAGGAGGGGTACACGGACACCCCGCCCGGCGGGGTGTGGATGCCGCAGCAGCGGGACACCGGGGCCCCCGGCGGGCCCGGCGAGGAACAGCCGCCGTACGACCAGGGCCAGGGCCACGACAACGAGCCCCAGCAGTACCGCTACTGACCCACGGTCCGGTCGCCCGGTCCCGGCCCCTCGGGTCCGGGGCCGGAGACGGGCACTCCCGACGGCCCGCGGCAGCCGGAAGGCGCCGACCCGTGCCGGGGGCAGGCGACAAGCCACCCGCCCCTACGCGTTCGGCCCGGCCCGCCCGAAAACGGCCCGCCCGTGGGGTGTCACACCCGCCGGGCCCCGGCCCGCGCCCTAGGCCGTGTCTTCAAAATCCCGCCTGGCCCGCGACGCCCGGCACGCACATTCGCCGCGTTGTCGGGATTTCCCAAGTACGTCCAGTACGAGGGAACCCCTCCGCCTTGCGACTGCACGCACCGGACGCCGCGGGCCCCGCCCTTCGGGCGGACGGCGCCATTTTGAAGACACGGCCTAGCGGGAGCCCTGGAAGCCGGGTCCCTCCACGATCAGCCCCGCGACCAGTGCCCCGGACATGCCCGCGTGCGGCAGACCGCCGCCCGGATGGGCCCGGCCGCCGACCAGATGGAGTCCCGGCAGCCGGGTGGTGTTCGACGGGTGGAGCCAGCGGCCCCCCGGCCCGGCCAGGGCGGGCGGCGGCACTGTCCCCGTCTCGGCGGGCGTCAGTACCTCGTGCCAGAGCAGCCGCTCCCGCAGGGCGGCCGGACCGCCGAGATCAGGGTCGGCGGCGGCCGTGTCGATCAGCACCTCCGCGTACCGCTCGCGCAGTGCCTTGTCCGTCCAGTCCGGGCCGGTACCCGGCCCGGTGACCGTCGCCGTCAGGGTCACGGCCTCATGGCCGTCGTCCGGACGGGTCCGCGGGTCGCGGGGGCGCAGCACCGTCACCGTCGGCCGGTCGGCGAGCCGCCCGCCGAAGACGGCCGCCGCCTCCGCCGCCGGGTCGGGGGAGTGGACGACACTGCGATGGGCCACCCCGTCCCCGGCCGCGCCCCGCAGCGCCAGCAGTACGGTGAACCGGCCCGGCAGCCCGGGCCCCCGCGGCCGGACGTCGTCGTCGGCCCAGAGGTCGCGCCCGGCGAGAGCCGCGGCGACATCCGCCCCGGCGACCACATGGTCGGCTTCGACGGCCGTGCCGTCAGCGAGGACGATCCCGGCGGCTCTGCCGTCCCGGACCTCGATCGACGCCACCTCGGTGTCGAAGACGAACTCCACCCGGCGCTTACGGCACCGGTCGTGGACCGCGCGGGCCAGCTCGCGCAGCCCGCCCTCGACGTACCAGGTCCCGAACGTCTGCTCCATGTACGGCAGGAGCGCGGCCCCGCCCGGAGCGTGCCGGGGGTCGAGACCGTACGCCAACACGTACCAGGACAGCAGGGCGGCCAGCCGCGGCTCGGCCAGCTCCCACGCGCCGATCTCGGCGATAGTCGACGCCTGCCGGGTCCGCAGCAGCGCCCGGCGGCGCGGCGCGGGATAGGGATCGCGCTCCAGCACCCGCCAGTCGGACCAGAGGGGTTCCTCCAGCAGCGGGCGCCGGGAGCGGTCCCAGGCATCCCTCGCCCGGGACAGGAAGTCGCCCCAGCGCTCGCCCGCGCCGCCGCCGAGCGCCGTCTCCAGCGCCGAGACGACCCCGGCGCGCGAGGCGTCCGGCAGGGCCACGGCCGTGCCGTCGGCGAAGAGATGGCGGCTCGCGGGGGAGACCGGGACCAGTCCGACACACTCCTCCAGCGGCTCCCGGCCGGTCTTCAGGAAGAGGTCCCGCCAGACGGCGGGCAGCTGGACGAGCCCGGGGCCGGTGTCGAACGCGAAACCGTCGCGCTCCAGCACGCCGAGCGCGCCGCCGTACGTCCCCGAGCGTTCGTACACCGTCACCCGGTGGCCGGCCACGGCCAGCCGGGCGGCGGCCGCCATGGCGCCCATCCCGGCGCCGATCACCGCAATCCTTGCCATGCCCGTGACTCTATCGACCGCCACTGACAACCCGGCCGCCCACCCGTCCGGCCCGGTGGCCGGGCCTACGCGTGTGCCGGGTGGGACGACGGAGGTCTGAGTACGGATACCTAGCCGGGCAGATGAGTACGGGCGCGGATGGGGCGGCCGGGCTCGCCGGGAGAGAGTGGAGACACCGAAGGGGAGAGCGCCGGAACCGCCGACACGGGGCTGCGGAACGGTGCGATTCCCGGAGGTAACGGGGTGCAGTACGGAGAACCTCCCCGGAGGTTCTCCGAGACCGCGGGGGAACAGCGGTCACGGGGGGCCGGGGGTCCACGGGGATCCGGAAGGAAGGACGCCCGGCAGCGGGAAAACAGGGGGAACGGCCGTGTGCCGGTCCACCCGGGCACGGACGGCGAGCCCGGGCGGACCGGCACCGTCGCCCGTGCGGCCACCGGAATCCGGCCGCACGGGCTTCCGGCCGTCCGTCACCCGCCCCTTCCCGGGCGTTCCGACACACTCGCGGTCGTCCGCGCCCGACTCCCGGCCGCCTCGCGACAACGGGGCGTATGCCGCCTCGCCGCGGCACCGCCGCCCGTACCGTCGTCAGCGGCCGCCGACCCGCCCGTGCAGCAGCCGTGACAGCGCCGCGTGCACCTCGTCCAGGGACCGCTCGGGCTGGAAGGACTGCCAGTCGAGCGCCGCCACCAGCACCATGCCGACCAGGGCCGCAGCGGTGAGCGGCACATCGATCTCGGCGCTCAGCTCGCCGCCCTCGACGGCCTCCGAGAGCACCGTCTCCACCACCGCCACCGCCTGCTGGCGCACCACCAGCAGCGTGTCCTGCCAGGCCCGGTTGGTGCGCCACAGTTCGGCGACGTAGAGCTGGGTGAAGGCGGGGTAGCGGTCGATGAAGACCAGTCCGGCCCGGATCATCGCGTCCAGCGCCTCGACCTTGGAGCCGCCGCGGGCCGCGGTCTCGTCGGCGGCGTTCTGCAGGGACGCCGTCAGCAGGCCCACGCCGTATCGCAGCAACTCCTCGAACAGCTCGGTCTTGCTCTTGAAGTTGTAGTAGACCGTGCCCTTGGCGACCCCGGCACGCTCGGCGATCTCGTCCACCGTGGTGGCGGAGAACCCCTGTTCGGCGATGAGGGTCACCGCGGCTTCGTAGAGCTTGGCCCGGGTCGCCCGGCGGCGGGTACTGGTGCTGTCCATGGCGTCCATGGTGCCGATTCTCACAGGTCCCCCAGGTCCGGTAGCACGCCTTGCGCTGCCGGTCTCATCTGGTGATACCGGGGCCGCCGTACGGCCGGGCCCGGCACCGCGGCGAGCCTGTGACCAGCCCGGTCCGGCACCCGGGCGGGTGCCGGACCGGCCGTTCGGCGGGGCGCGGGGTCACAGACTCAGCTCGGGATGGAGCCGGTCCAGCGTCCATACCTGCTTACGGCGCGCGGTGAGCGCGGTCAGCGCCAGGGCCCCGGCGGTGAAGGCGAGCAGGACCGCCGTCGCCTGCCACACCGGCTGGAGATCACCGCCGGTGATCAGCCGCCGCAGCGCCTCGACCACATGACTCATCGGCAGGAACGGATGGATCGCGTTGAAGAACCCGGGACTGGTCTCCACGGGATACGTACCGCCCGCCGAGGTCAGCTGGAGCATCAGCACGGCCAGGACGAGGATCCGGCCCGCCGCGCCGAAGCGGGCGTTGAGCCACTGCACGATCGCCGCGAAGCAGCCGACGACCAGGGTGAGGAAGGCGATCGTGGCGAGGCCCCGGACGGGTTCGAGCCCCGGCCCCCAGCGGAGGACCGCCATCAGCGCGGCCAGCTGGGCGAGACCGATCCCCAGTACGGGCAGCCAGCCCGCGAAGGCGATCCGCCACGGGGAGGCCCCGGCGGCCAGGGCGCGCCGGTTCATCGGCTGAATGATCATGTACGCGACCATGGCGCCGACCCAGAGGGCCAGCGGGATGAAGTACGGCGCGAAGCCGGTGCCGTAGTTGGGTGCCGCGTGCAGGGAGCTGTTGGCCAGCTTGACCGGATCGGCCATCACCTCGGTACGGAGGTCGCGGTCGCCCTTGTCGTGGTCGGGGATCTTCCCCACGCCGTCGTTCAGCCCGCCGGCCAGCTCCGACGAACCGTCGACCAGCTTGAACAGACCGCCGTCGAGATCTCCGGCGCCTTTCTTGAGCCTGCCTACGCCGCTGTTCAGCTCGGCGGAGCCCGACGCGGCGTTCGTCAGCCCGCCGTGCAGGGTCTTCGCGCCGTCGGCGACCTTCTTCGCGCCGGTGTCCAGGGCGGCGACCCGGGAGACGGCGGCGGCGAGGTCCTCGTCCAGCCGGGGCGCCGACGCGGCGAACCCGGCCGCCTTCTTCTGGAGGTCGGCCAGTTCGCCGTCGAGTTTCGAGAGGCCCGCCTTGTTCCCGTTGACGACCGACTCGACGTCGTCGGCGACACCGGAGACGGCGACCGCGGCGTCCCGGGCCCGCCGGAGCGTGTCGCACAGGGCGGGGTCGGGGGTCTCGCCCCGCTCGCAGCGGGCGGTGTGCGCGGCGGTTAGATCGGCGGCCGAGGTACGGGCCCCGGCCGCGGCCGTCGGCGCGTTCTTCGCCAGCTCGGCCAGCCGGGTCCGCAGGGTGCCCGCGGTCTCGTCGACCAGCCGGGCCGCGCCGCCGATCGCCGCTCCGTCGTCCTTCAGATAGGGGCGGACCCCGGCGGCCAGCCCGTTGACCTTGTCGGACAGCGCGCGGGTGCCCTCGGCGAGCTTACGGCTGCCGGACTCCACGTCCCGGGCGCCGTCGGCGAGCCGGGTCAGCCCACCGGAGAGCTTTCCGGCGCTGTTCTCGGCGTTCTTCAGACCGTCCGCGAGATCGGCCGAGCCCTTCTTGGCCGCCCCGATGCCGCCCTTGAGGTCGTCCGCGCCCTTGGCGGCCTTCTCGGTGCGGTCGTGGATGTCCGAGAAGGAGATGAAGATCCGGTCGAGGAACGACCGGGACGCCTCGGTCGACGCGGCCGTCCTGACCTCGGAGAAGACGGTCCGCGAGAGCTGGCCGACGATGTAGTTGTTGGCGTCGTTCGTCCGCACCTCCAGGGCGCCGGTCTCGGGCGTGTCCCCGGCACCGGAGACGACCCGGCGGCTGAAGTCCTCGGGGACGGTCAGCGACAGGTAGTACGTCCCGTTCTCCACGCCCTTCCGGGCCTCGTCCGCCCCGACCTCGTGCCAGCTGAAGACGTCGCTGTCACGGAGCCGCCCGGCGATCTCGTCGCCCGCCGCCACCCGCTCACTGCCGCTGGTGGTCCCGGTGTCGGCGTTGACCAGGGCGACCGGGACGCGGTCGAGCCTGCCGTACGGATCCCAGAAGGACCACAGGTACAGCGCGCCGTAGAGCAGCGGCAGCAGCACGATCGACACGATCGCGGCCCGGGGGAGCCTGCCCCGCCCGAACCGCTTCAGCTCAAGCGCGGCCAGCCTCGGCGTGCGCATCGGGCGTCCCCTCCCCGTGGTCTCCGCCGGACCCGGTGTCCTCTGTTGTGTCGGTGTCGGTGCCGGTGCCGTCCGGCCGGACCGGCGCGTCGTGCGCGGGAACGCCGGTACGGACGACCGTGGTGCGTTCGGCGGCCCCGGCCTGGCTGCACACCGCGAGGACGGTGGTCCCCGCGTCGGCCACGGACCGCAGCAGGGCCCAGGCGGCGGCCCGGTCGGCGGCCGGGAGCTTCAGATCCGTGTCGTCGACGGCCAGCAGCCGGGGCCGGCCCATGAGCGCCAGCGCGATCGACAGCCGGAGCGCCTCGAGCCGGGCCAGATCCCGTACGGGGGTACGCTCCGCCGACGGCAGCGCGGCCGGGTCGAGACCGGCGGCCTCCAGGGCCGCCGCGATCCGGGTCCGCGCGGCGGCGGCGCGCTCGGCGCGGGGACGCAGCAGGGACCGCAGCGAGTCGTCGAACCGCCGCTGGAGCAGGGCGCGCTCCCGCAGATGCTCGTCGACGGTGAGCGCCGGATCCAGCTCGCTCACACCGGGTACGGGGCCGAGGGCGCTGCTCTGCCGGACGGCGGCCATCTTCCGGGGCAGCGGCAGCCCGCCGATCTCGGCCCGGCCCTCGGTAGGCCGCATCCGGCCGGTGAGCGCCAGCAGCAGACAGCTGCGGCCCGAGCCGGACGGGCCCTCGACGGCGATCAGGGAACCGGGCGGGGCGTCGATGCCGACCGAGCGGAAGGCCCAGCCGCGCGGGCCCCTCACTCCGAAGTCCTCGGCGACGACGGCCGCCCCTCCGGGGCCGGTCATGGGCTCTCCCCCTCCTGGAAGCAGTCGGCCAGCTTTTGAACTGACTGGTCAGTGCAAAAACTATCGCGAACCATGATCCAGGCCAAAAGCGCAGGTCAGGCCGGATTGTCAGTGGTGGCATCCACCATGGACACCAACGGCCACCGAGCCGTCACACGACGACAGGAGGTTCGTCATGGCCAGTCACCACGCGGCAGCCGCGCACCGGCGCCGTGCCACCGGCCCTGTCCCCTCACTGACCGGACCCGCGAGCGATGTGCACCCCGTGCTCCGTCGCTCATCGGCCCCGCCCGCCGCCCTCGACCTGCTCGCCCAGGCGAGGGCCGGACTGGCGGAGGCCGAGGGCCTCCCGACTCCGAACGAGCGCTACGCCACCGCGCACCTCGCCGCCCTGCGTACCGCCGCCGCGGTGCTCGCCGCCCGGGGGTATCCCGACAATCCGCCGCCCGCCCGGGGCGCGACGCCCCGCCGGGGCCGCCGGGGGGCGATCCGCAGCGCGTGGGAGCTGCTGCCCGAGGCGGCCCCCGAGCTGTCCGAATGGAGCGCGCACTTCGCGGCGGGCGCGGGCCGCCGCGCCCGGGCCGAGGCGGGCATCCGGGGCGCGGCCGGCCCCGGGGACGCCGAGTCCCTGCTGCGGGACGCGGGCCTCTTCCTCCGGGTCGCCGAACGGCTGCTGCTGCTCCGGCCCCCGCTGCCACGCCCGAGGGGTGACCTCTCGCCACCCGACCACCCCGCCTGACCGGCGCCCCGCCATCCGGGCCGCGCCGGGCGGCGCGAACATGCTTCAGCCCCCGCGCGCGGCCCGGGTGCCGGGGAGGCGGTGAAGCCGCGGGCCGTGGTCGGCGGGGGCGCGTACCGGGGCGCGGCCGGTTCGAGGCCATAGGGTGGGGTTCGTCGTCCGCCGGACGAACACCAGCGTGGCCGCCGCCAGCCGGCCGCGCGCCGTCCGCCGCCCGCCCGGCCGTACACCGCGACCGGGCCGGAACCGCCCGAGGAGTCAACTGCCGTGCCCGACCAGGCCCTCCGTGGGGAGAACCCGTCGCGCCCGCCCCGCGCCTCCCTGCGCACCTCCGTCGTGTGGGAGGTGCTCAAGGACGCCATCGACCGCCGGGCCCAGGCCACCGGATCGTCCGTACTCGACGTGCTCGACACCGGCGGCGGCAGTGGCGCCTTCGCCGTGCCCCTGGCCCAGCTGGGCCACCGGGTGACCGTCGTCGACCCCAGCCCGAACGCCCTCTTCGCCCTGGAGCGCCGGGCCGCCGAGGCCGGGGTCGCCGAGCGGGTCCGCGGCGTCCAGGGCGATGTGCACGGCCTCTTCGACGTCGTGGAGCGCGACGCCTACGACGTGGTGCTCTGCCACGGTGTCCTGGAGTACGTGGACGACCCGGCCGAGGGTGTACGGAACGCGGTCGACGCGCTGCGCCCCGGAGGCGAGCTGAGCCTGCTCGCCGCCGGACTGGGCGGCGCCGTGCTCGCCAGGGCGCTCGCCGGACACTTCGCCGAGGCCCACCGGGCCCTCACCGACCCCGCGGGCCGCTGGGGCGAGGGCGACGCCGTGCCCCGCCGGTTCACCGCCGAGCAGCTCACCGGACTCGCCGAGGGCGCCGGGACCGAGCCCGGCGCCGTCCACGGCGTACGGGTCTTCGCGGACCTCGTCCCGGGGGTCCTGGTGGACACCCAGCCGGGCGCGCTGGACGCCCTGCTCTCCCTCGAAGCCGCCGCGGCCGAGCTGCCCGCCTTCCACTCCGTCGCCACCCAGCTGCACGTCCTGGCCCGGAAGCCGGGCTGATCAGCGACGCAACCGCAGACGGAGTACGCCTCGGACCCCCCGAACGAGTCGTTCGCACCGTATGATCGAGGGACACCATCCGGCATGACGGATCGGAGGTCGGGGAATCAACGCCTCAACAGCCGAGCCGCCGTGGCGGCCCGAACCAGCGAATTGACGTACTGACTTAGAGGGCGGGTTTCACGGGGGCGATTCCCTGCCTATCCTGAAAGGGCCGCATACGGTCGCCCCCGCGGCCGACGACTAGGAGGACTCCGTGCCGCTCTCGGAGCACGAGCAGCGAATGCTCGAGCAGATGGAGCGAGCGCTGTACGCCGAAGATCCCAAATTCGCGACAGCGCTTGAGGGAAGCGGGCTGCGTACGTACACCCGGCGACGGGTCTACCAGGCGATTGCCGGCTTCCTGGTGGGTATCGCGCTCCTCATGGCCGGAATGGTCGCACAGCAGATGATCTGGATCAGCGTGGTGGGCTTCCTCGTCATGCTGGGCTGTGCGGCTCTCGCGGTCACCGGCTGGCGCAAGGCGCCCAAGCCGGGCGAGAAGCCACCCCTGGGTAACGCGACGGGCGGCACCGACCCCCGTCGCCATCCCCGTCAGAGCCGTCAGCGCAAGTCGATGATGAACCGTATCGAGGAGCGGTGGCAGCGCCGCCGCGACGAGCAGGGCCACTGAGACGATCCGTTCCGCGCGAACGGTAGGCGCGGCCCGGTCCGCATCACCTCCGTGCGGTGGGCCACGCCCTCGGCACCGGCCCGGTCCGGAGTTCTCCCGAGACCCCGTCCCCCCAGGTGACGGGGTCTTCTCCTGCCCCGGCCCGGCCGTGTCACCCTCCGCACCCGTACGGCCCCGGCCACCCGGCCCCGCTCGCCGCGCACATCGTGGAACCGTGAGAGGGCCGCCCCCGCAACCGCGGGGCGGCCCCTCTCAACAGATCTTCCGGCTTTGTCAGCCGCGCTGCCCGGACGGCTTCCGCACCCGCGTCAACCGCCCCGACCAGGCGCGCAGCCGACCCGTCACCCGGTCGGCGAGCCCGTTCCAGCGGGCCGACAGCGCCCAGACCACCCGGACGGAGGAGCGGGGGAGCAGCCGGGCCCGGACCCGGGGTCCACGGCCCGCCCCCGCCGCCAGCCCGGCCCGGATCCGGGCCACCTCGTCCACCAGACCGGTCGCCGGACGCGGCGACGGAGCGTACAGCACCTGCTCCACCGCGTCCGCGACCCGGTGCACGGCAGCGGCCGCCTCCCCTTCCAGCCGGCCCAGCAGCACGATCCGGACGGCCGCCCGGCGGGCCGTGAGGGATTCGTCGGGCGCGATCCCGTGATCCCACGCCGTATCCGTCACCTCCCGCCAGACGAGCAGGGTCCTGGCGGCCGTGTCCTCGTCCGTACGACCTCGGGAGGAGAGGCGCCGGGCCCGCACCCGGGCCCGCCACACCATCGGCAGCAGTGGCAGCGCCGCCACCACCACGACCGCGGCGACCAGCGCTATCAGCCGCCAGGGCGGTCCGCCGGACCCGGTCGCGGCGACCGTCTCGGCCGGGGCGTCGCTCGCGCACTCGCCCCGCTGCCGCCGGTCGGCCGGGCAGGTGTCCTCGGCCGAGGCCGTCGGGGCGGGCGCCCGCGTCGCGGTCTCCGCGGGCTGCGCCGGGGCCGTCGAAGCGTTGTCGGTGGGCAGCTGGGACCGGGTGTACTCGGGGGCGCTGCCGATGCTCGGTGTCGGCTCGAACCGGGTCCAGCCCACCCCCTCGAAGTACAGCTCGGGCCAGGCGTGGGCATTGCGGTTGGTCACCGACATCACCCCGCCGCCACGCGGCGTGCCCGGGGTGAAACCGACCGCGACCCGGGCCGGAATGCCCAGGGTGCGGGCCATGGCGGCCATCGAGGCGGCGAAGTGGACGCAGAAGCCTTCCTTGTCCTTCAGGAAACGGGCGATGGCGCCGGGACCGCTGCCGGAGTTCACCTCCGTGTCGTAGGTGAAGCCGCCGGTGGTGGTGAACCAGTCCTGGATCCGGACCGCCGCCTCGTAGTCGTTCTCGGCGCCCGTGGTGATCTGGCGGGCGGTGTCCTCCACGACCTTCGGGAGCGACGCGGGCAGCCGGGTGTACTCCGAGACGATCGTCGAGGACGGACGCGGTGCCGACGCCAGCTGCTCCGCCGTGGGCCGGACCGCGAGACTCCGTACCGTGTAGTCGATGCCCCGGGTGGTCTGGTCGCCGTCACCGACCAGGGACCGGCCCTTCGGCTCGAACCGCCACCGCCCCTCGACCTCGACACCCGCCGCCGGATAGGGCATCGGCAGCCACTTGTCCTCGAAGGTCACCGCGGCGGTGATGTTGGTCTCGATCTTGTCGGCCCGGACCGATGAACTCAGCCCCTCCGGCCGGGGCAGCTCGTCGGGCAGGGACTCGACCTCGCGCTCCGACGTCAGCCACCGCGACCCGTCGAACCGGTCCAGGGCCAGCATCCGCAGATACAGTCCGCCGGTGTCGTCGGAGTTCGTCCGGTACCGCAGCCACTCCCGCTCACCGGGCTGGTTCAGATTGTTCTGGAGGGACACCATCGGATTGACCGCGTTGATGGTGCCGTTGCCCGAGCCGTCGCCGCTGTTCCGGTCGCCGAGGAGTCCGCCGTCGAGCGCGGGGAGCACGGCGGGCACGACGAGCGCGACGCCAAGGGCCAGCGCCCCGATCCGGCGGCCGGTCCGCACCCCGCCGCGCGGAGCGCCACCCCGGTCGAAGGCGGCCGCCCCGCGCGGCGGGGCCGACGGGGTCCCGGCGAAGACCCGGCCCCACCGGGAGACCCGGTCCCGGCCCTCCGCCAGCAGAAGCAGCAGATAACCGGCGGCGGCGAGCAGGAACCACAGCGCGCTCGCGGCGCCCCCGGCCAGCCCGGCCGCCACCGAGTAGAGGGCGAGCAGCGGCAGCCCGGCCGGGGCGGCGCTGCGGAACGTGACCGCGATCGTGTCGACCATCAGACCGATCACCAATACCCCGCCGACGAGCATCAGCTGAATGCCGTCGGACGCGGGCGCCGGTATCGCGTACCGCTCGATGTCCTGGCCACCGGCGCCCAGCAGCTCACCGAACCGGTTCACCGCGTCGGGCCCCGGGAGCAGCCCCAGCAGCGCCTGCTCCCGGGCGAACGCCAGGGTCAGCAGCACGGCCGCGGCCAGCGCCTGGACGCCGATCGTCAGCGCCGACGGCAGCGGAACCCGCCGCGCCAGCGCCCCCGCGCCGCTCTGGACCGCCAGCAGGAACGCCGCCTGCGCCAGCCAGCCCGGCGAGTCCAGCAGCGGCAGCATCGCGCTCGCCGCCATCAGCGTCGCTGCGTACGCGCAGAGCGTCAGCCGTCCCCGGCCACTCATCCCCGACCCCCAGACGTCATGGCCGGTCCGGCCCCGAAGAGTCCCGGGACGTCACCGGACCCGGCCCGCTCCCGTCCCGCGTGCTGCCACAGCCCGGCCAGCGACGCGCCCGGCGGTACCGCCAGCGCCGTCCAGCCCGCTTCCCGCAGCACCCTCAGCCGCTCCCGCGGCACCCCGCCGGTCCCCGTCTGCCAGGCGTCGCTGTCGAGGAGGAAGACGACGGCGGTCGCGCTGCGCCGCCGCATCCGCGCCATCAGCGCCGCCTGCTCGTGATCGAGATCGCCGACGAAGGCCACAAGCAGTCCCTCCGGGGCACCGCCGGTGCCCCCGGGCTCCCGCAGCGCCTCGTACGCCGCCTCGCAGCCCTCCCGCTCGGAGTGGTCCACGACCGCGAGCAGATCCATCAGCACTCCCACGGAGTCGGCCGACTCCCCGGTCGCGGCCGAGAACCCGGCCGTGGCGGAGTCGGCCGAGACCGCCCCGCCCTCGTCCGTGATCAGCCGGACCGCGAACCCCCGCGCCGCCAGATGCGTCAGTACGGACGCCGCGCCGGAGACCGCCCACTCGAAGGCCGAACCGGGGCCCGAGCCCTGGTAGGCGACGGCCCGGGTGTCGAGCAGGACCGTACAGCGGGCCCGCCGGGGCTGCTCCTCGCGGCGGACCATCAACTCGCCGAAGCGCGCGGTGGAGCGCCAGTGGACCCGGCGCAGATCGTCCCCGTGCCGGTAGGGCCGGGGGATGAGGTCGTCGTCACCGGCGAGCGCGAGGGACCGCAGCCTGCCGTCCCCGTGGCCCGAACCGTCGCCCGTCAGCCGGACCGGCGGCAGCTCCTCCGTCCGCGGGACGACCGTCAGCAGGTCGAAGGCGCTGAAGGAGCGGGTCAGTTCGCAGAGGCCGAACGGGTCCGTCAGCCGGAGCTGGAGCGGGCCGAGCGGATACCGGCCGCGCAGATCGGAGCGGACCCGGTACGACACCTCGCGCCGCCCGCCCGCCTCCATCCGGTCCAGTACGAACCGGGGGCGGGGCCCCAGTACGTAGGGCACATGGTCCTGGAGCATCAGCAGACCGGTCGGCAGCCGCGAGACGTTCTCCATCCGCAGCTGTACCCGGGCCTCCTCCCCGGCCACCACCCGGGACGGGGAGAGCCGCCGGCTGCCCGCGACCCGGTAGCGCGTGCGGTAGAGCACGGCCGCCGCGATCAGCGGCAGTACGGCGAGCAGCAGTCCGACCCGCAGCAGGTCCTCCTGGCCCAGGACATAGGCGCAGACACCGGCCGCGAGCCCGGCGGCGACGAAGGACCGGCCGCGGGTGGTGAGCCCGGACAGGGCGATCCGTACCGCCCCCTTGCCCCGGTCGGCCGGGGCCGGGCCGGGGCCGCTGCCGTCGTCGCCCGGCCCCCGGCCGTCCCCCGCGACGGGGGGCCCGTCGGACATCACAGCCGCCGGTCGCCGGGCCGCTGGCCGTAGAGCGGCGCGGCCCGGCCGGCCGAACCGTAGGCGGCCCGGGCGCCGTCGGCGGTCGGGACCGGGGTCCGCTGCAGGATCTCCAGCACGACCTGCTCGGCCGTACGGCGGTTGAGCTGGGCCTGGGCCGTCGGCAGCAGCCGGTGCGCCAGCACCTGCACCACCAGTGCCTGGACGTCGTCCGGCAGGGCGTAGTCCCGGCCGTTGAGCGCGGCCTCCGCCTTGGCCGCGCGCAGCAGATGCAGGGTCGCCCGGGGGGACGCCCCCAGCCGCAGATCGGGATGGCCGCGGGTGGCGGAGACCAGCTCCACCGCGTACCGCTGGACCGACTCGGCGACATGTACCTGGCGCACGGTCTCGATCAGCTTGATCACGTCATGGGCGTGCGCCACCGGCTGGAGGTCGTCCAGCGGGGAGACCCCGCCGTGGACCCCCAGCATCCGCAGCTCGGCGTCCGCACTCGGATAGCCGATGGAAACCCGGGCCATGAACCGGTCGCGCTGGGCCTCCGGCAGCGGGTACGTGCCCTCCATCTCCACCGGGTTCTGGGTGGCGACCACCATGAAGGGGGCGGGCAGTTCGTACGTCACCCCGTCGACCGTGACCTGCCGCTCCTCCATCGACTCCAGCAGCGCCGACTGGGTCTTCGGCGAAGCCCGGTTGATCTCGTCGCCGATCACGAACTGGGCGAAGATCGCGCCGGGCTTGAACTCGAAGTCGCGCTGCTGCTGGTCGAATATGGAGACGCCCGTGATGTCGGACGGCAGCAGATCCGGTGTGAACTGGATCCGTCGTACCGAGCAGTCGAGCGAGCGCGCCAGAGCCTTCGAGAGCATCGTCTTGCCCACGCCCGGCACGTCCTCGATGAGCAGATGCCCCTCGGCCAGCAGGACGGTCAGCGAGAGCCGCACCACCTCGGGCTTCCCCTCGATCACACTCTCGACCGATCTGCGGACCCGGTCCACAGCGGTGGTCAGATCCGTGAGACCTGCTCGATCGTCATAGGTCGTCACCCGGCCCTCCTCGGCCCGTTCATTCGGACCGGGGACACAACGCCCGGCCCACCCCGAAACAGGCACCCGTCCCCGGCCCGTTCCCCGGGGGGTGCCACAGCAGCATTCTTGTTGTCGTCGGCGCGCCGTGTCACTCGCCTGTGGACAACCGCATGGGTTTTGCCGGGTTGGCCGGGTTTTCCCGTGGCGTCCGGCAGGACACGCGCACACCCCTCACAC
This sequence comes from Streptomyces sp. NPDC020875, assembly GCF_040641415.1. NCBI lineage: Bacteria > Bacillati > Actinomycetota > Actinomycetes > Kitasatosporales > Streptomycetaceae > Streptomyces > Streptomyces sp. NPDC020875. The sequence goes on from NZ_JBFADP010000017.1 coordinate 99,249, forward strand.
GTTCTCCACCGGCGAAAGGTTCCGACACCCCTCATCACGGTGGTGAACCGGCCGCGGGGGCCGGATCGAGGGGTGTCGGCGGAGGGCGGAGCGGAGAGCGGGGCGGAGGGCGGAATCCCCTACTGGGGCGCCTCGATCTCCCGCAGCAGACCGCTCTTGACGTCGAAGACGAAGCCGCGCACATCGTCCTTGTGCAGCAGGAAGGGGGAGGTGCGCACCCGGCGCATCGACTGCCGGACGTCCTGGTCGACGTCGCGGAACGCCTCCACGGCCCACGGCGGGCGCTGTCCGACCTCGTCCTCCAGCTCGTGCCGGAAGTCCTCGGTCAGCGACTCCAGACCGCAGCCGGTGTGGTGGATCAGGATGACGCTCCGGGTGCCCAGGGCCCGCTGGCTGATGGTGAGGGAGCGGATGACGTCCTCGGTGACGACGCCGCCGGCGTTGCGGATGGTGTGGCAGTCGCCCAGTTCGAGGCCGAGCGCGGCATGCAGGTCGAGCCGGGCGTCCATGCAGGCGACGACCGCCACCCGCAGTACGGGACGGGCGTCCATCCCGGGGTCCTCGAAGTCGGCGGCATAGCGCTCGTTCGCCCGGACGAGCCGGTCGGTGACCTCGGTTCCGGTCTCCGACGGGCCGGGGGCGGGGTGCGCGGAAGTCGTCATACCGCCGACGGTAACGGCAGGCCGGGCCCCGGGCGCGTCGTGGAAGGGACAAAGAACATCAACGGAGCTTGTTGTGAGGTAACCCACAGTGGGGACGTACCGTCGTCCGGGCGGGCGAACCGGAAGCGCGCCCGGTGGCTCCGCGGGCCCGGCGCCACGCCGTCCACCGGTTGATTGACCGCGATCGGCCGTGGACTAGAGTGACGCGCAGTCCATTGATCCGCCCCGCCGTACGCGCGCCCGGCGGACCGTGGACCGCCGGGGGACCACGGTCCCCGGGGCCTGTACCCCTTCCCCATCCGTACCGTATCCAGCACTGTTTCCCCCGCGTGTGCGGTCTGCGCACGGCTCGGCCTTCCTTACCGCTCGCCGGTCGCACCAGCCCCGCGCCGGACCTGAGAGGGCCCCTTGAGCCAGACCCGACACGTCCCGGTGATGCTCCAGCGGTGCCTGGACCTGTTGGCCCCCGCCCTCGAAGCGCCGGACGGCGCCACGACCCATGTCGTGGACTGCACCCTCGGTCTCGGCGGACACAGCGAGGCGCTGCTGACCCGGTTCCCGGGCGTACGGCTGATCGCCCTGGACCGCGACCCGGAGGCGCTGCGGCTCTCGGCGGAACGGCTCGCCCCGTTCGGCGACCGCGCGACCCTGGTCCACGCCGTCTACGACGAACTGCCCGAGGTCCTCGACCGGCTCGGCGTCCCCCGGGTCCAGGGCGTCCTGTTCGATCTGGGTGTGTCGTCGATGCAGCTCGACGAGGCCGACCGGGGATTCGCCTACGCCCAGGACGCCCCGCTCGACATGCGGATGGACCAGACGACCGGGGTCTCCGCCGCCGAGGTCCTCAATACCTATCCGCCGGGCGAGCTGGTCCGGATCCTGCGGATGTACGGCGAGGAGAAGCAGGCCAAGCGGATCGTCTCCGCGGTCGTCCGCGAGCGGGAGCGGGAGCCCTTCACCACCAGCGCCCGGCTGGTCCAGCTGATCCGTGACGCGCTGCCCCAGGCGGCCAAGCGGACCGGCGGGAATCCGGCCAAGCGGACCTTCCAGGCACTGCGGATCGAGGTCAACGGCGAGCTGAGCGTGCTGGAGCGGGCGGTCCCGGCCGCGGTGGCGGCGCTCGCGGTCGGCGGCCGGATCGCGGTGCTCTCGTATCAGTCCCTGGAGGACCGTCTGGTCAAGCAGGTCCTGGCGGCGGGCGCCGCCACCACCGCTCCGCCCGGCCTGCCGGTGGTGCCCGAGGAGTACCAGCCGCGGTTGCGGCTGCTGACCCGGGGCGCCGAACTGCCGACCGAGGAAGAGGTGGCCGAGAACCGCCGGGCGGCGCCCGCGCGTCTGAGGGGAGCGGAACGCATCCGTGAGGACGCGCGGTGAGTCGTATCCGGTACGGCCCCGGACCGGGCGGCCGACGCCCCGGCCCGGGTGACGTCCGGTTCCGGGGATCCCCGAAGGGGACCGGAGTCCCGGGACCCGGCCCGCTCCGGCGGCCGGATCCCGCCGGAGCGCCGGGACCCACCGGACCCGCGGCGGCCCGGCCCGGCCCCGGCGGCGGACCCGGGCACCCCGCGGACGGCCGACGGCCGTCCGCCGAGACACGGAGCACGGCAGGCGGGAGGCCACGGTGAGCACAGCCGGCAAGCAGCTCAAGGGACGTGCGGCGAGACTCGCCCGGCTGATGCCCGCCGGTCCCAGCACCGCCGCCCGGACCCCCTTCGTCCTGCTCGTCGTGGTCCTCCTCGGCGGCGGTCTGATCACCCTGCTGCTGCTGAACTCGTCCCTCAACGAGGGCTCGTTCGAACTGAGCGAGCTGAAACGCGAGACCACCGAACTCACCGACGAACAGCAGGCCCTGCAACGGGACGTGGACGCCCGCTCGGCCCCCGACGCGCTGGAGAAGCGGGCCGGGGAACTCGGTATGGTCCCCGGCGGCGGCCCTGCCTTCATCGACCCCGACGGCACGGTCAAGGGCGTCCCCGAGCGGGCCTCCGCCCCGCCGCCCGACCCGGAGCCCTCGAACACCGCCGGCGGCCCCTCGCCCGCGGGCGCCGCCGGTCCGCCCGCCACACTCTCCGGCCCCGCCGCTCCCGCCCCGTCCGCCGGACCCGGCACCACCCCGCCCGGCACCCCCGCCGCCTCGCCCGGCACCCCGGTACCGCCGCCTCCGGGCGCCCCCGTACAGCCGACCCCGACGCCCCCCGGCAGGTGACGCAGTGCCTTCCCACCAGGAACCACGCCCGCGCCGCGACGGGCGCGACCGGGACGCCGCGCCCTCCCGCAACCGGGTCCCGGGACCGGCCCCCAGGTCCCCGAGGCCCCGGCCGTCCCGCCCCGCGCCCCGCCGCACCGGCGGCCCCGGGGGACCGCGGGGCCCCCGCGCCCTGCGGCTGGGCTCCCCCCGCCCCCGGCTCCGGCTGGTCGGCTTCGGACTGACCCTGGTCATGCTGGCCTTCGTGGTCCGGCTCCTCCAGGTCCAGGCCGTGGACGCCGAGGCGTACGCGGCCAAGGCCGAGAAGAGCCGCTACCTCAGCGTCGAGCTGGCCGCCGAGCGCGGCGAGATCACCGACCGGACCGGGATCGCCCTGGCCACCAGCGTCGACGCGTACGACATCACCGCCGACCCGAAACTCTTCACCCGCGAGGAGAGCGAGATCGGCGACGCGCCCGAGCAGGCCGCCGCGCTCCTCGCACCCATCCTCAAAGTCCCCGTACCGGACCTGGTGAAGAAGCTGCGGACCCCCAAGTCCCGCTACACAGTCCTGGCCCGCCGCCAGACCCCCCAGGTCTGGAACCAGATCAAGGACCTCAAGGGCGTCTTCGCCGAGAAGGCGCGCGAGGACAAGGTGAAGGGCGGGCCCGGCGTCAGCGTGCTGGCCGGGGTCTTCCAGGAGCGCAGCAGCCGACGCGTCTACCCGAACGGCGAACTCGCCGCCGGGATACTGGGCTATGTCAACGCCGAGGGCCGGGGCGGCGGCGGTATCGAGTCCATGCTCGACCGGCAGCTCGCCGGTGAGGACGGCGAGATCACCTACGCCCAGTCCGGCGGACGCCGGGTGCCCACCGCGGGCGGCACCCGGGAGACCCCGGCCGTCCCCGGCTCCGACATCGAGCTGACCATCGACCGGGACATCCAGTGGGCCGCCCAGAAGGCGATCGGCGACCAGGTCGAGAAGTCCAAGGCCGACCGGGGCTATGTGATCGTGCAGGACACCCGGTCCGGCGAGATCCTGGCCATGGCCAACGCCCCCGGCTTCGACCCCAACGACATCGCCCGCGCCGACGCCGCCGGACTCGGCAACGCCGCCGTCCAGGACGCCTTCGAACCCGGCTCCACCGCCAAGGTGATCTCCATGGCCGCCGTTCTGGAGGAGGGCGCGGCCACCCCCGACACCCATGTGGTGGTGCCCAACCGGCTGCACCGGGGCGACCGGCTCTTCAAGGACGACATCGACCACCCCACCTGGTACCTGACGCTCAACGGAGTCCTCGCCAAGTCCAGCAACATCGGCACCATCCTGGCCACCGGACAGCTGGGGAAGACCCAGGCGGAGGCGAACCGGGTGCTCCACGGCTATCTGCGGAAGTTCGGCCTCGGACGGCCCACCGGCCTCGGCTATCCGGGCGAGACCCCCGGCATCCTCGCCGCGCCCGCCGACTGGTCCACGTCCCAGCAGTACACGATCCCCTTCGGCCAGGGACTCTCCCTCAACGCCCTCCAGGCCGCCTCGGTCTACTCCACCGTCGCCAACGGCGGCGTACGGATCGAACCCACCCTCGTCCGGGGCGCCAAGGGCCCCGACGGACGCTTCACCGCCGCGCCCGCGCCCCGGAAGACCCGGGTCGTGAGCGAGCGGACGGCCACCACCCTGGCCCAGATGCTGGAATCCGTCGTCGGCAACGAGGAGGGCACCGGTACCAAGGCCCGGATCCCCGGCTACCGGGTCGCGGGCAAGACCGGCACCGCCAACCGGGTCGACCCGGAGCTGGGCCGCTACCGCGGCTACACCTCCTCCTTCGCCGGATTCGCCCCCTCCGACAAGCCCCGCGTCACCGTCTACTGCGCCATCCAGAACCCGACCAAGGGCAGCTACTTCGGCGGCCAGATCTGCGGCCCCGTCTACCAGAAGGTCATGACATTCGCCCTGAAGACCCTCCAGGTCCCGCCGACCGGTGACGAGCCCGCCGGGCTGCCCGTCACCTTCCGGCCGGGCGACTGACCCGAACGACCCGGCGCCACCGGCCGCCGGACCACCGAGCCCCGAGGACAACCCCCGTGCCACCAGTGACGACGATCACCCCCGAACCCGGGAACCACGACCCGGGACCGGCCTCTTTTGGCCCCGCGCGCACCGAGCCCGGTACGCTCACCGCCGTGCCCCACCCTGATCAGTACGGAAACACCCCGCAGTCCGCAGCCGCCCCGCCGTCGCAGCCGGGAGCGCCCCGTCCGGACCGGCCCCACCCGACGCCCCTCGCGGAGCTGGCGGCCCTGTTGGGGGTGAGCGCCCCGAACACCCCGGAACCGGTCCTGGTCACCGGCATCACGCACGACTCCCGTGCCGTACGCCCCGGGGATCTGTACGCGGCCCTGCCCGGCGCCCGGCTCCACGGCGCCGACTTCGCCGACCAGGCCGCCAAGCTCGGCGCCGCCGCCGTCCTCACCGACCCGGCGGGCGCCGAGCGCGCCGCCGCCGCGGGACTGCCCGCCCTCGTGGTGGACGCCCCCCGGGCCCGGATGGGCGCGCTGGCCGCCGAGATCTACGGCCACCCGGGCGAAGGGCTCCTCCAGATCGGCGTCACCGGCACCTCCGGCAAGACCACCTCGGTCTATCTGATCGAGGGCGGTCTGCGGGCCGCGGGCCGCCCGGCCGGACTGGTCGGCACGGTCGAGACCCGGATCGGCGGCGAGAGCGTCAAATCCGAGCGGACCACCCCCGAGGCCACCGACCTCCAGGCCCTCTTCGCGGTGATGCGCGAACGCGGTGTCGACGCGGTCGCCATGGAGGTCTCCAGCCACGCCCTCGTCCTGGGCCGGGTCGACGGCTGCGTCTTCGACGTCGCCGTCTTCAACAACCTCAGCCCGGAGCACATGGAGTTCCACACCGACATGGAGGACTACTACCGGGCGAAGGCGGGCCTGTTCACCCCCGCCCGCAGCCGCCGGGCCGTGGTCAACCTGGACGACGAATGGGGCCGCAGGCTGGCCGGTGAGGCGACCGTCCCGGTCACCACCTTCTCCGCCGAGGGCGACCCGGACGCCGACTGGCGCGCCGAAGACGTCGAACTGGGCTCCATGGGCTCCACCTTCACCGTCGTCGCCCCCGACGGGCGGCGGATCCCGGCCGCGTCCCCGCTGCCCGGCGCGTTCAACGTCGCCAACAGCCTTGCCGCCGTGGTCACCCTCGCCACCGCCGGAATCGACCCGGCCACCGCCGCCGACGGCGTCGCCGCCGTCCCCGGTGTCCCGGGCCGGCTGGAGCGGGTCGACGCGGGCCAGCCGTATCTCGCCGTCGTCGACTACGCCCACAAGACCGACGCCGTCGAATCGGTGCTCAGGTCCCTGCGGAAGGTCACCGAGGGCAGGCTGCACATCGTCCTCGGCTGCGGCGGCGACCGCGATGTCACCAAACGCGGCCCGATGGGCGCCGCTGCGGCCCGGCTCGCCGACACCGCCGTACTGACCTCCGACAACCCCCGCTCCGAGGACCCGCTGGCGATCCTCGCCACCATGCTCACCGGAGCCGCCTCCGTCCCGGCCCACGAACGCGGCCGGGTACTCGTCGAGGAGGACCGGGCCGCCGCCATCGCCGCCGCCGTCGCCCGCGCCGAACCCGGCGACACCGTCCTGGTCGCCGGAAAGGGCCACGAACAGGGCCAGGACGTCGCCGGAGTCGTCCGCCCCTTCGACGACCGCCGTGTCCTGGCCGACGCCATCCGCGCCACCACGCCCGAGAACTCCCGGGGATGACCCAGTGATCACCCTCTCCCTCGCCGAGATCGCCGCAGTCGTCGGCGGGCAGCCGTACGACATACCGGATCCGGCCGTCACCGTCACCGGACCGGTCGTCATCGACTCCCGTGCCGTCGTACCCGGCGCCCTCTTCGCCGCCTTCGCGGGCGCCACCGCGGACGGCCACGACTTCGCCGAACGGGCCGTCGCCGACGGCGCATCGGCCGTCCTGGCCACCCGTCCCGTCGGTGTGCCCGCGATCGTCGTGCCCGATGTCACCGCGGCCCTGGGCGCCCTCGCCCGGGACGTCGTGGAACGCCTCGGCGCCACCACCGTCGCCCTCACCGGCTCCGTCGGCAAGACCGGCACCAAGGACCTGATCGCCCAACTGCTGACCCGCAAGGGCCCCACGGTCTACCCGGAGGGCAATCTCAACAACGAGATCGGCCTGCCGCTGACCGCCCTGCGCGCCGACACCACCACCGAGCACCTGGTCCTGGAGATGGGCGCCCGCTACGTCGGCGACATCCGCTATCTGACCGAACTGGTGCCGCCGCGGATCTCCGTCGTCCTCAACGTCGGCACCGCCCATATCGGCGAGTTCGGCGGCCGGGAGAAGATCGCCGAGGCCAAGGGCGAGATCGTCGAGGCGCTGCCCGAGAACGGCGTCGCCGTCCTCAACGCCGACGACCCCCTCGTCCGCGAGATGGCCGCCCGGACCCGGGCCCGGGTCGTGTACTTCGGCGAGGCGCCGAACGCCGCCGTACGTGCCGAGAATGTCCGGCTCACCCGGCAAGGTCGCCCCGCCTTCACGCTTCACACCCCCACCGGGTGCGGCGAAGTGACCATGCGGCTGTACGGTGAGCACCACGTGTCGAACGCGCTCGCCGCGGCCGCCGTCGCCCATGAGCTGGGCATGCCCGTCGACGAGATCGCCAGCGCGCTCTCCGAGGCCGGCACCCTCTCCCGCTGGCGTATGGAGGTCACCGAGCGTCCGGACGGCGTGACGATCGTCAACGACGCCTACAACGCGAACCCCGAATCCATGCGGGCCGCGCTGCGCGCACTGGCCGCGATGGGACAGGACGCGCGCGGCCGGGGGGGACGTACGTGGGCGGTGCTCGGTCTCATGGCCGAGCTCGGTGACGAGGCACTCGCCGAGCACGACGCGGTCGGACGGCTCGCCGTCCGGCTCAACGTCAGCAAGCTCGTCGCAGTCGGGGGCAGGGAAGCGTCCTGGTTGCAACTGGGCGCATATAACGAGGGTTCGTGGGGTGAGGAGTCGGTGCACGTGTCCGACGCACAGGCGGCGGCCGACCTGTTGCGCAGTGAGCTGCGCCCAGGAGACGTCGTGCTGGTGAAGGCGTCCAGATCGGCAGGTCTGGAACGGCTCGCGCAGACGCTGATCGATGACGCGGCGGCGCCCGCGGATGGGCGGGGTGCCGGCCGATGAGGCAGATCCTCTTCGCGGGGGCCATCGGGCTCTTCCTGTCGCTCATCGGTACGCCGCTGCTGATCAAGCTGCTGGCCCGCAAGGGGTACGGGCAGTTCATCCGCGACGACGGCCCGCGCACGCACGGCAGCAAGAAGGGGACGCCCACCATGGGCGGTATCTCCTTCATCCTGGCCACCCTGATCGCCTACGCCCTGGCGAAGGTGTTCACCGGCGGCGAGGTCACCTACTCCGGTCTCCTGGTCCTCTTCCTGATGGCCGGAATGGGGCTGGTCGGCTTCCTCGACGACTACATCAAGATCGTCAAGCAGCGGTCGCTCGGTCTGCGGGCCAAGGCGAAGATGGCCGGCCAGCTGATCGTCGGTATCGCCTTCGCGGTACTGGCGCTCCAGTTCAAGGACTCCCGCGGCAACGCCCCGGCGTCCGAGAAGATCTCCTTCATCACGGACTTCGGCTGGGCCATCGGCCCGGTGCTCTTCGTGGTCTGGGCCCTCTTCATGATCCTGGCCATGTCCAACGGCGTGAACCTGACGGACGGTCTGGACGGTCTGGCCACCGGCGCGTCGGTGATGGTCTTCGGCGCCTACACCTTCATCGGCCTCTGGCAGTTCCAGGAGTCCTGCGCCAACGCCTCGTCACTGACCAATCCCGAGGCGTGTTTCGAGGTACGGGATCCGCTGGACCTCGCCGTGGTCGCGGCGGCCCTGATGGGCTCCTGCTTCGGCTTCCTCTGGTGGAACACCTCACCCGCCAAGATCTTCATGGGCGACACCGGATCCCTCGCCCTCGGCGGCGCGCTGGCCGGTCTGGCCATCTGCTCCCGTACCGAGCTGCTGCTGGCCATCCTCGGCGGACTCTTCGTCCTGATCACCATGTCCGTGGTCATCCAGGTCGGATCGTTCAAGATGACCGGGAAACGCGTCTTCCGGATGGCCCCGCTGCAACACCACTTCGAACTCAAGGGGTGGTCCGAAGTCCTTGTGGTGGTCCGGTTCTGGATCATCCAGGGCATGTGTGTGATCGTCGGACTGGGTCTCTTCTACGCGGGCTGGGCGGCCGACAAGTGAGCAAGCGCGAGGAGTTCGCGGGCAAGCGGGTCACCGTGGCCGGGCTGGGAGTCTCCGGGCTCCCCGCCGCCAGGGTGCTCCACCGGCTCGGCGCGCTCGTCACGGTCGTCAACGACGGCGCCGACGACCGGGCGAAGGCCCAGGCGGCGGAGTTGACGGCCGAGGGCGTCACGGTCCGGCTCGGCGACGGGGACACCCTCCCCGACGGCACCGAGCTGATCGTCACCGCCCCCGGCTGGCGGCCCGACAAGCCCCTGTTCGCCGCCGCCGCGGCGGCGGGCGTCGAGATCTGGGGCGATGTCGAGCTGGCCTGGCGGCTGCGGGAGCCGGGCGCCGCGCCCTGGCTCGCCGTCACCGGGACCAACGGCAAGACCACCACGGTCCGGATGCTCGCGGCCATCCTGGAGGCGGCCGGGCTGCGCACGGCGGCCGTCGGCAATATCGGCGTCTCGCTCCTCGACGCCGTCCTCGCCGACGAGCCGTACGACGTCCTCGCCGTCGAACTGTCCAGCTACCAGCTGCACTGGGCGCCGTCGCTGCGGGCCCACTCGGCGGCCGTTCTGAATCTGGCCCCCGACCACCTCGACTGGCACGGCTCGATGAGCGCCTACGCCGCCGACAAGGGCCGGATCTACGAGGGCAACGAGATCGCCTGCGTCTACAACGCCGCCGACCCGGCCACCGAGGACCTGGTCCGCGAGGCCGATGTGGTCGAGGGCTGCCGGGCGGTCGGTTTCACCCTCGGCACCCCCGGGCCGTCCCAGCTCGGGGTCGTCGACGGCATCCTGGTCGACCGGGCCTTCGTCGAGAACCGGCGGGAGCAGGCCCAGGAACTCGCCGAGATCTCCGACGTCGAGCCCCCGGCACCGCACAACATCGCCAACGCCCTCGCGGCGGCGGCGCTGGCCCGCGCCTACGGGGTGCCCGCGAGCGCCGTACGCGACGGGCTGCGGGCCTTCCGGCCCGACCCTCACCGGATCGAGAAGGTGGCCGACGTCGACGGGGTCGCGTACATCGACGACTCCAAGGCGACCAACACCCATGCCGCCGAGGCGTCCCTCGCGGCCTACGACCCGATCGTGTGGATCGCGGGCGGCCTCGCCAAGGGCGCCACCTTCGACGAACTGGTCGGCCGGGCCGCCGGACGGCTCCGCGGGGCCGTACTGATCGGCGCCGACCGTGCCCTGATCGCCGAAGCCCTGGCGCGACACGCCCCCGATGTCCCGGTCGTGGACCTCGACCGGACGGACACTGGGGCGATGACCGCCGCGGTCCGCGAGGCGGCGCGGCTCGCCCGGCCGGGCGACACCGTCCTGCTGGCCCCGGCCTGCGCCTCGATGGACATGTTCGTCAATTACAACAAGCGGGGCGAGTCCTTCGCGGAAGCGGTCCGCGGTCTCGCCGCCCAGCGCGCCTGACCGGCCCGACCTGTGCGCCGCCGCGCCCCGGCCCGCGGGGTGCGGCGGCGCACCGGGCCCGACTGGAGGGGACAGCGCCGAATGAGCCTGCTGGAGATGTTTCGGCCGCGGTACACGCCGGTGCCCGTGCTCGCCCGCTCCGGAACGGGCGGCGCGGGCCGGGCGCCGCGCGGACGCACCCGGGGGACCGGTGGCACGGGCCGCCCCGCCGGACAGGTCCCGCGCGTCCCGCGCGCGGGCGGCCCCACCCGCTCCGGCGGCCCCTCGGGGCCCCCGCGGGGCCGGGGCGCGCGACGGCTCTACGAACGGGCCCGCCGCGCCTGGGACCGGCCCCTGACCGCGTACTACGTGATCCTCGGCAGCAGCCTGCTGATCACCGTACTCGGCCTGGTGATGGTCTACTCCGCGTCGATGATCAAGGCGCTGGAACTCTCCCTGCCCGGCTCCTACTTCTTCCGCAAGCAGTTCCTGGCCGCCCTGATCGGCACCGGACTGCTGCTGCTGGCCTCCAGGACACCGCTGCGGCTGCACCGGGCCCTGTCCTATCCGCTGCTGGTCGCCACGGTCTGTCTGATGGCGCTGGTGCAGATCCCCGGGATAGGGGTCTCGGTCGGCGGCAACCAGAACTGGCTCTCCCTCGGCGGCTCGTTCCAGATCCAGCCGAGCGAGTTCGGCAAGCTGGCGCTCATCCTGTGGGGCGCCGATCTGCTCGCCCGCAAACACGACCGGCGGCTGCTGGCCCAGTGGAAGCACATGCTGGTACCGCTGGTGCCGGTGACGTTTCTGCTGCTCGGGCTGATCATGCTGGGCGGCGACATGGGCACCGCGATCATCCTCGCCGCGATCCTCTTCGGACTGCTCTGGCTGGCGGGCGCCCCCACCCGGCTCTTCGCCGGGGTGCTCGGCGTCTCCGCCCTGGTCGGGCTGGTACTGATCCGGACCAGTGAGAACCGGATGTCCCGGCTGGAGTGCATCGGCGCCATCGACCTCGGCCCCCAGGGGGAGTGCTGGCAGGCCGTCCACGGGATCTACGCCCTGGCCTCCGGCGGATGGTTCGGTTCCGGCCTCGGGGCCAGTGTGGAAAAATGGGGACAACTGCCGGAGCCCCATACCGATTTCATCTTCGCCATCGCCGGTGAGGAGCTGGGCCTGGCGGGGACGCTGTCGGTGCTCGCCCTGTTCGCGGCTCTAGGCTATGCGGGTATCCGCGTGGCCGGACGCACGGAGGACCCCTTCGTGAGGTACGCCGCGGGAGGTGTGACCACCTGGATCACGGTGCAGGCCGTGGTCAACGTCGGTGCGGTCCTCGGACTGCTGCCGATCGCCGGGGTTCCGCTCCCGCTGTTCTCCTACGGAGGGTCGGCCCTGCTGCCGACCATGTTCGCGATCGGGCTGCTGATCGCCTTCGCCCGGGCCGAGCCCGCGGCGAAGGCCGCCCTGGCGGTACGTACGCCAGGCGTGAGATGGAAGACGATGAGACGGCGCGTCACCAGGCGTCCGTCCGGAGAGCGGTGAATTTCGGTGCATGTCGTACTCGCCGGTGGGGGGACCGCCGGCCACATCGAGCCCGCGCTCGCCCTCGCGGACGCCCTGCGCAGGCAGGACCCGACCGTGGGCATCACGGCACTGGGCACGGAACGCGGCCTGGAGACCAGGCTCGTCCCGGAGCGCGGCTACGAGCTGGCCCTGATCCCCGCCGTACCGCTGCCCCGGAAGCCGACCCCGGAGCTGATCACCGTCCCCGGACGGCTGCGCGGCACCATCAAGGCCGCCGAGCAGATCCTGGAGCGCACCAAGGCCGACTGCGTGGTCGGATTCGGTGGTTATGTCGCACTGCCCGGCTATCTCGCCGCCAAGCGGCGCGGGGTGCCCATCGTCGTCCACGAGGCCAACGCCCGGCCCGGTCTCGCCAACAAGATCGGTTCCCGGTACGCGGCCGGGGTCGGCGTCGCCACCCCGGACAGCAAGCTCCGCGGTGCCCGCTACATCGGCATCCCGCTCCGGCACTCCATCGCCACCCTCGACCGCGCCCGGGTGCGCCCCGAGGCGCGCGCCGCCTTCGGTCTGGACCCGCAGCTGCCCACCCTGCTGGTCTCCGGCGGCTCCCAGGGCGCGCGCCGGCTCAACGAGGTGGTCCAGCAGATCGCCCCGGTGCTCCAGCGCTCCGGAATCCAGATCCTGCACGCGGTCGGCCCCAAGAACGAACTGCCGCGCGCCGAGAACATGCCCGGAATGCCGCCGTACATCCCGGTACCGTACGTGGACCGGATGGACCTCGCGTACGCCGCGGCCGACATGATGCTCTGCCGCGCGGGCGCGATGACCGTCGCCGAGCTGTCCGCCGTCGGGCTGCCCGCCGCCTACGTCCCGCTGCCCATCGGCAACGGCGAACAGCGGCTCAACGCCCAGCCGGTGGTCAAGGCGGGCGGCGGACTGCTGGTCGACGACGCCGAACTGACGCCCCAGTGGGTCCAGGACAGCGTCCTTCCGGTACTGGCCGATCCGCACCGGCTGTACGAGATGTCCCGTGCAGCCGCCGAGTTCGGCCGCAGGGACGCCGACGACCTCCTCGTCGGCATGGTGTACGAGGCGATCGCGGCCCGCCGTTAGGCGTCGCCGCCGCCGGGGCTGGGAGCCAGCCGGAAGGAGACGGGGAGCGTGGCCGGACCGACCACCGCGGACCGCGGGGTGCGCACACCGCCGACGGGACCGCCGGAGCGCCCGCCCGGCCGGCTGGCCCGGATCCCCGGCGGCCCCAGGACCCTGCTGATCGCCCTCCTGGTCCTCGCCCTGGCCGGCGGGGTGCTGTGGGCCCTCTACGGCTCCTCCTGGCTCCGGGTCCGTACCGTCGAGGCCACCGGGGTCCGGGTGCTGACCCCGGAACAGGTCGTCGAGGCGGCCCGGGTGCCGACCGGCGGGCCGCTGGTCTCCGTGGACACCGACGCGGTCGAGGCCCGGCTGGCCGACCGGCTGCCCCGGATCGATTCGGTCGTGGTCTCCCGGTCCTGGCCGGACGGGATCGTCCTCGACGTGGTCGAACGACGGCCCGTCCTGGTCCTGGAACAGGGCGCGCGGTTCGTCGAAGTGGACCAGAAGGGCGTACGGTTCGCCACCGTCGACCGGGCGCCCGGAGGCGTACCCCGGCTACGCCTGGAAGCGTCCGGATCGCCCAGTCTGCGGCGGTTCGGCGCGGACCGGCTGGTCGCCGAGGCGGTCCGGGTCCGGGGCGAACTGCCGCCGAAGGCCGCCGCCGACCTCCGTACCCTGGTGGTCCGTTCATACGACGACATCACCGCGGAGCTGGCCGGGGGGCGGAGCGTCTTCTGGGGCGGCCCCGAACAGGGCGAGCAGAAGGCCCGTGCCCTGACGGCGCTCATGAAGGCCGCGCCGAAGGCCCGCGAGTACGACGTCAGCGCTCCCACCGCACCGGCGGTGTCCGGGAGTTGACGCACAAATGCCCAGGCCCGGCCCCCTGGGTGGTGCGCGCAACGGCTGATCACATAGGGTGAAAAGAAAAACGGGACGTTCGGCGTGTTCATTGAACGCGCGCCACGTGTCGACTTAGTGTCCTGTTCGGAGGAGTCCAGGGAACGGACACACAGATAACCCTAAACTTCAACGTTAGGGTTCGGGTCGGCGCTCCGGACCGTCCCATCGGCATCCGTCGCCGGGGTGCGCGACCGCACCACGGCAACACATATTTTCGAGGCGAGAGGCCTTCGACGTGGCAGCACCGCAGAACTACCTCGCAGTCATCAAGGTCATCGGTGTCGGCGGCGGTGGTGTCAATGCCATCAACCGAATGATCGAGGTCGGCCTCAAGGGCGTCGAGTTCATCGCGATCAACACGGACGCCCAGGCGCTGTTGATGAGCGACGCCGACGTCAAGCTCGACGTCGGCCGGGAACTCACCCGCGGGCTCGGCGCCGGGGCCAACCCGGCCGTCGGCCGCAAGGCCGCCGAGGACCACCGGGAGGAGATCGAGGAGGTCCTCAAGGGGGCCGACATGGTCTTCGTCACCGCGGGCGAGGGCGGCGGCACCGGCACCGGCGGCGCGCCCGTCGTGGCCAATATCGCCCGCTCCCTGGGCGCCCTGACGATCGGTGTGGTGACCCGCCCCTTCACCTTCGAGGGCAGGCGCCGGGCCAACCAGGCCGAGGACGGCATCGCCGAACTCCGCGAAGAGGTCGACACCCTCATCGTCATCCCCAACGACCGGCTGCTCTCCATCTCGGACCGCCAGGTCAGCGTGCTCGACGCGTTCAAGTCGGCCGACCAGGTACTGCTCTCCGGCGTCCAGGGGATCACCGACCTGATCACCACCCCGGGTCTGATCAACCTCGACTTCGCCGACGTCAAGTCCGTGATGTCGGAGGCCGGATCGGCGCTGATGGGCATCGGCTCGGCGCGCGGCGACGACCGCGCGGTGGCCGCGGCCGAGATGGCCATCTCCTCGCCGCTGCTGGAGGCGTCCATCGACGGTGCCCGCGGGGTGCTGCTCTCCATCTCCGGCGGTTCCGACCTCGGTCTCTTCGAGATCAACGAGGCGGCCCAGCTGGTGAGCGAGGCCGCCCACCCCGAGGCGAACATCATCTTCGGCGCGGTGATCGACGACGCGCTGGGCGACGAGGTCCGGGTCACCGTGATCGCGGCCGGATTCGACGGCGGCCAGCCGCCCGCCCGCCGTGACACCGTACTCGGCTCGTCCTCCGCCAAGCGCGACGAGCCCGCCCCGGCTCCGTCCCGTCCGGCCGAGTCGGCCGTCCGCTCCGGCGGCCTCGGTACGGTCCCGGTCCGGGACGAGTCCCCGGCCCCCGAGCCGGTCCCGGTCCGCGACGAGTCCCCGGCCCCGGCGCCGCAGGTCCCCTCGACCCGTTCCTACAGCGACACCTCCGCCGAAGAGCTGGACGTGCCGGACTTCCTGAAGTGACCGTGGGGCACGACGCGATAGACGAGAACGGCGCGCGCTTCGCCTTCACCGACCGGTGGGGCGGGGTGAGCGCCGTTCCGTACGAGGAGCTGAACCTCGGCGGCGCGGTCGGCGACGACCCGGCGGCCGTCACGGCCAACCGGGCGATCGCGGCGAAGTCGCTGGGGCTCGACCCGGCCCGGGTGGTCTGGATGAACCAGGTCCACGGCCGTGATGTGGCCGTGGTCGAAGGCCCTTGGGGCGAGGGCCCGGTGCCCTCGGTGGACGCGGTGGTCACCGCCCGCCCGGGGCTGGCGCTCGCCGTACTGACCGCCGACTGCGTTCCGGTACTGCTGGCCGATCCGGTCGCCGGGGTCGCCGGGGCCGCCCACGCGGGCCGACCCGGGATGGTGGCCGGCGTGGTGCCCGCGACGGTGGCGGCGATGGTCGCCCTCGGAGCCCGGCCCGAGCGGATCACCGCCAGGACCGGACCGTCCGTATGCGGTGGTTGTTACGAGGTCCCCGACACGATGCGGTCCGAGGTCGCGGCGGTCGAGCCCGCCGCCCGGGCCACCACGAGGCGGGGCACCCCGGCCGTGGACGTCGCCGCCGGAGTCCATGCCCAGCTGGCCCGGCTCGGGGTCACGGACCGTCAGGACGCGGGTGTCTGCACCCTGGAGTCCGCGGACCACTTTTCGTACCGCCGGGACCGCACCACCGGGCGGCTCGCCGGATATGTCTGGATCGAGCGGCCGGACGGGCCCGGGAGGGAAGAGACATGACGGATCGCCGGTCCGAACTGGCCGCGAACCTGGCGGCGGTGGAGGAACGTATCGCCGCCGCCTGCGCCGCTGCCGGGCGGAAGCGCGAGGAGGTGACGCTGATCGTCGTCACCAAGACCTATCCCGCGTCCGACGTACGGATCCTGCATGAACTCGGCGTACGCCACGTGGCGGAGAACCGCGACCAGGATGCCGCGCCCAAGGCGGAGGCGTGTGCCGATCTCGATCTCAACTGGCACTTCGTCGGTCAGTTGCAGACCAACAAGGTCCGTTCGGTGGTGCGTTATGCCGATATGGTGCACTCGATCGACCGAGTAAGACTTGTCACAGCGCTCTCCGCCGCCGCCGAGCGGGCCGGCCGCGAGGTCGGCTGTCTGATCCAGGTCGCCCTCGACGCCGAGGAGGGGGCCGCGCGCGGTGAGCGCGGCGGTGTGGCGCCCGGCGGAATCGAGGAGTTGGCCGCCGCGGTGGCCGCCGCGCCGGCGCTCAGGATCGAAGGACTGATGACGGTCGCGCCGCTGACCGGGCCGTATGCCGGCCGGCCGCGAGCCGCGTTCGAGCGGCTGAGGGAATTCTCATCGGACCTGCGCGCGGGGCGTCCTGCTGCGAACATGGTCTCCGCGGGAATGAGCGCGGACCTCGAGGAGGCCGTGGCCGCGGGTGCGACACATGTACGCGTCGGCACTGCGGTACTCGGAGTCCGTCCCCGGCTCGGGTAACGTCGCGAAGCAAGTCGGACCACAGCAGAAAATATGGTCATTCCCGCCAAAATGCGGGCGTGACACGTGGATCGCGGACACTTGGTGACACTGCGACATCGGCGACAAGGCGATCCACCACAGAGCGGAGGACTCAGAGCATGGCCGGCGCGATGCGCAAGATGGCGGTCTACCTCGGCCTCGTGGAGGACGATGGGTACGACGGCCGGGGCTTCGACCCCGACGACGACTTCGAACCCGAGCCGGAGCCCGAGCGGGAGCACCGGCGGCATCAGCCCCCGCATCAGATGGAGCGGGAGGAGCCGGTGCGAGCGGTGCAACCCCCCGCGCCGCGCGAGCCGGTGGCGCATATCGCGACCCCCATGGCCGCCGAGAGCGCGCGCCCGGCCCGTATCGCCCCCGTGGCGTCCATCACACCCGAACGTCCGAGCCTGGAGAAGAACGCGCCGGTGATCATGCCCAAGGTCGTGTCCGAGCGGGAGCCGTACCGCATCACCACTTTGCACCCCCGGACCTACAACGAGGCCCGTACCATCGGGGAACACTTCCGTGAGGGCACTCCGGTGATCATGAATCTGACGGAGATGGACGACACCGACGCGAAGCGACTTGTCGACTTTGCCGCCGGACTCGTCTTCGGCCTCCACGGGAGTATTGAACGGGTGACCCAGAAGGTCTTCCTCCTGTCGCCTGCTAACGTCGATGTCACGGCGGAGGACAAGGCCCGTATCGCAGAGGGCGGATTCTTCAACCAGAGCTGAGAACGCGTCATCGGGACGACCCCGGCCGAGGAGGCCGGACCGCGAGAGCACAGGGGAGAGGGAAGCACGGCATGGGTGTCGCACTACAGGTGGTTTACATCGCGTTGGTGTGCTTCCTGGTCGTGCTGTTCTTCCGATTGGTCATGGACTACGTCTTCCAGTTCGCTCGTTCATGGCAACCCGGGAAGGTGATGGTGGTCGTCCTTGAGGCCACCTACACTGTCACCGATCCACCGCTCAAGCTTCTTCGGCGGTTCATCCCGCCGTTGCGTTTCGGGGGCGTGGCACTCGACCTGTCCTTCTTCGTTCTGATGATCATCGTCTACATCCTGATCTCCGTCGTAGGACGTTTCGCGGGGTGAAGGGGGTAACTGTGGACGATACGGTCTTGCCGACTGCCGACGACTACGTAGAGGTGAAGAAGACATGCCGCTGACCCCCGAGGACGTGCGGAACAAGCAGTTCACGACCGTCCGTCTCCGAGAAGGCTATGACGAGGACGAGGTCGATGCCTTTCTCGACGAGGTCGAGGCCGAACTGACCCGCCTGCTCCGCGAGAACGAGGACCTGCGCGCCAAGCTGGCCGCGGCGACCCGAGCGGCGGCGCAGAACCAGCAGCAGCAACAGGGCATGCGGAAGGGACCCGGCCCGGAGCAGCAGGACCAGCGGCCCCAGGGTCCCGTGCCCGCCGCCATATCCGGACCCCCCGTCCAGCAGCAGCAGCCGCAGCAGCAGATGGGCCCGCCCCAGCTGCCCGGCGGTGCGCCCCAGCTGCCGGCCGGTCCCAGCCACGGCGGCCCGATGGGCGGCCCCGGTCAGATGCAGGGCGGCCCCATGGGCGGCCCGCAGATGGGCGGAATGCAGGGCGGTCCGATGGGTGGCCCCGGTCAGATGCAGGGCGGCCCGATGGGCGGTCCCGGTCAGATGCAGGGCGGCCCCATGGGCGGCCACCCGCAGCAGATGCCCGGCCAGGGCGGCCCGGGTGGCGACAGCGCCGCGCGGGTTCTCTCGCTGGCCCAGCAGACCGCCGACCAGGCGATCGCGGAGGCCCGTTCCGAGGCCAACAAGATCGTGGGCGAGGCGCGTTCGCGCGCCGAGGGTCTGGAGCGGGACGCCCGCGCCAAGGCCGACGCCCTGGAGCGGGACGCCCAGGAGAAGCACCGCGTCGCGATGGGGTCGCTGGAGTCGGCCCGCGCCACGCTGGAGCGCAAGGTCGAGGACCTGCGCGGCTTCGAGCGGGAGTACCGCACCCGGCTGAAGTCCTACCTGGAGAGCCAGCTCCGTCAGCTGGAGACCCAGGCCGACGACTCGCTCGCCCCGCCGCGTACCCCGGCCGCCGCCTCACTGCCGCCGGCGCCTTCGATGGCCTCCGCCGGAGCGCCCTCGATGGGGCACTCCATGGGCGGCGCCCCCTCGATGGGCGGCTCCCCGATGGGTGGTGGCGGTCCCTCGTACGGTGGCCAGCAGCAGATGGCGCCCGCGATGACCCAGCCGATGGCTCCGGTCCGCCCGCAGGCTCCGCAGCCGATGCAGCAGGCGCCGTCGCCGATGCGCGGTTTCCTGATCGACGAGGACGACAACTGACGGGCGACTACGCGCCGAGCGCGTAACCGTCGGCAGTCTGAACAAAAGGGCCGGGTCCGGACAATTGTCCGGACCCGGCCCTTTTGTATGTCCGCTCTCCGTCGTGGTCGTGGTGTCGGGCGGGGTGGAATCGCGGTGTACGGAAGCGCTCCCGGAGCCTTTGTGAGCCGCGCGCGCCGGTGGCTTGCCTCCGTGCGACCGGGCGGCGGTGACGGCCCTGACCGGACGCCGATCGCGTCGTCCTCGTCACATTTCCACCCTGTCGCTCTGTCGACAATTAGGTACGGGGATCGGACGGCAGGCCCGGAGCACAGGCGCGGAAACGACGAACGCCGCACCGCGCGAGGGGCGCGCGGTGCGGCGTACGGGATGAGGCGGAACGGGCCGGTCAGACCTTACGGAGGTGGAAGGTCAGCCCGAGGGGCTCGTCGGTGAAGGCGGGCCCGAAGGTGTCGTCCGGTGCGCCGTCGGTGAAGGAGGTCGCGAGGACCTCGTCCGCGATCAGCCCGGAGTGCTCGGTGAGCGCCCGGCCCGTCGACTCGTCCGACGCCGACCAGACCACCGCGATCCGGTCCGCCACATCGAGACCGCTGTTCTTCCGGGCCTCCTGGATCAGCCGGATCGCGTCCCGGGCGAGCCCGGCCAGCCGCAGCTCGGGGGTGATCTCCAGATCGAGGGCGACCGTCGCGCCCGAGTCGGACGCCACCGACCAGCCCTCGCGCGGGGTTTCGGTGATGATGACCTCGTCCGGGCCGAGGGTGATGGTCTCGCCCTCGACCTCCAGGGTCGCCGTACCGGAGCGCAGCGCCAGCGACAGGGCCGCCGCGTCGGTCTCGGCGACCGCCTTGGCCACCGCCTGCACTCCCTTGCCGAACCGCTTGCCGAGCGCTCGGAAGTTGGCCTTGGCGGTGGTGTCCACCAGGGATCCGCCGACCTCGGAGAGCGCCGCGAGCGACGAGACGTTCAGCTCCTCCGTGATCTGGGCGCGGAGTTCGGCCGAGAGGGCGTCGAAGCCGGTGGCGCCGACCAGGGCCCGGGAGAGCGGCTGCCGGGTCTTGACGCCCGACTCGGCCCGGGTCGCCCGGCCCAGCTCGACCAGCCGCCGGACCAGGATCATCTGCCCGGAGAGCGCCGGGTCGACGGCCGAGGCGTCGGCCGTCGGCCACTCGGTGAGATGGACCGACTCGGGGGCGTCCGGGGTGACCGGGACGATCAGGTCCTGCCAGACCCGCTCGGTGATGAACGGGGTCAGCGGCGCCATCAGCCGGGTCACGGTCTCGACGACCTCGTGCAGGGTGCGCAGCGCCGCCGCGTCGCCCTGCCAGAACCGGCGCCGGGAGCGGCGGACGTACCAGTTCGACAGATCGTCGACGAAGGCCGAGAGCAGCTTTCCGGCCCGCTGGGTGTCGTACCCCTCCATGGCCTCGGTGACCTCGCCGACCAGGGTGTTCAGCTCGCCGAGCAGCCAGCGGTCGAGGACCGGGCGGTCGGCGGGGGCCGGGTCGGCGGCGGAGGGGGCCCAGCCGGAGGTCCGGGCGTACAGGGCCTGGAAGGCGACGGTGTTCCAGTAGGTGAGGAGGGTCTTGCGGACCACTTCCTGGATGGTGCTGTGGCCCACCCGCCGGGCCGACCAGGGCGAGCCGCCCGCGGCCATGAACCAGCGGACGGCGTCGGCGCCGTGCTGGTCCATCAGCGGGATCGGCTGGAGGATGTTGCCCAGGTGCTTGGACATCTTCCGGCCGTCCTCGGCGAGGATGTGGCCGAGGCAGACCACGTTCTCGTACGAGGACTTGTCGAAGACCAGGGTGCCGACGGCCATCAGGGTGTAGAACCAGCCGCGGGTCTGGTCGATGGCCTCCGAGATGAACTGCGCCGGGTAGCGCTTCTCGAACAGCTCCTTGTTCTGGTACGGATAGCCCCACTGCGCGAAGGGCATCGATCCGGCGTCGTACCAGGCGTCGATGACCTCGGGCACCCGGGTCGCCGTGGCCGAACCGGGGCACTGCGGACAGTCGAAGGTGACGTCGTCGATGAACGGGCGGTGCGGATCCAGCCCGGACTGGTCGGCCCCGGTCAGCTCCGACAGCTCGGTACGGGAGCCGACACAGGTGAGGTGGCCCTCCTCGCAGCGCCAGATCGGCAGCGGGGTGCCCCAGTAGCGGTTCCGGGAGAGCGCCCAGTCGATGTTGTTGTTGAGCCAGTCGCCGAACCGGCCGTGCTTGACCGAGTCGGGGAACCAGTTGGTGTTCTCGTTCTCCTCGATCAGCCGGTCCTTGACCGCGGTGGTGCGGATGTACCAGGACGGCTGGGCGTAGTAGAGGAGAGCCGTGTGGCAGCGCCAGCAGTGGGGGTAGCTGTGCTCGTACGGCTGGTGGCGGAAGAGCAGGCCGCGGGCGCCGAGGTCGGCGGTGAGCGCTTCGTCGGCCTTCTTGAAGAAGACCCCGCCGACCAGCGGCAGCTCCTCGTCGAAGGTGCCGTCGGGGCGGACCGGGTTGACCACCGGCAGGCCGTAGGCGCGGCAGACCTTGAGGTCGTCCTCACCGAAGGCGGGCGCCTGGTGGACCAGGCCCGTACCGTCCTCGGTGGTGACGTAGTCGGCGTTGACCACGAAGTGCGCGGGCGCCGGGAAGTCGACCAGGCCGAAGGGGCGCTGGTAGGTCCACCGCTCCATCTCGGCGCCGGTGTACGACTGCCCGGTGGCCTCCCAGCCCTCGCCGAGCGCCTTCTCCAGCAGCGGCTCGGCGACGACGAGCTTCTCCGTGCCGTCGGTGGCCACCGCGTAGGTGACCTCCGGGTGGGCGGCGACCGCGGTGTTCGACACCAGGGTCCACGGGGTCGTCGTCCACACCAGCAGCGCCGCCTCGCCCGCCAGCGGGCCCGAGGTGAGGGGGAGCCGGACGTAGACCGAGGGGTCGACGACCGTCTCGTACCCCTGGGCCAGCTCGTGGTCGGAGAGACCGGTACCGCAGCGGGGGCACCAGGGCGCCACCCGGTGGTCCTGGACCAGCAGGCCCTTGTCGAAGATCTGCTTCAGCGACCACCAGACGGAGTCGATGTACTCCGGCTTCATGGTCCAGTACGCGTCGTCGAGGTCGACCCAGTAGCCCATCCGCTCGGTCAGCTCGGCGAAGGCGTCGGTGTGCCGGGTCACCGACTCGCGGCACTTGGCGTTGAACTCGGCGATGCCGTACGCCTCGATGTCCTGCTTGCCGGAGAAGCCCAGCTCCTTCTCGACGGCCAGCTCCACGGGCAGGCCGTGGCAGTCCCAGCCGGCCTTCCGGGCCACGTGGTAGCCGCGCATCGTACGGAACCGGGGGAAGACGTCCTTGAAGACGCGGGCCTCGATGTGGTGCGCGCCCGGCATCCCGTTGGCGGTCGGCGGGCCCTCGTAGAACACCCACTCGGGGCGGCCCTCGGACTGGGCGAGGCTCTTGTCGAAGACCTTGTTCTCGCGCCAGAAGTCGAGGACGGCGTGCTCCAGGGCGGGCAGATCGACCTGGGCGGGCACCTGGCGGTACTGCGGGGGTGTCATGGGCGAACTCCTCCGGCGGACAGATTCTCTTCCGTCGGAGGGACGAAAGCCTCCGGCTCCCGCGGTACCACCCTCCTTGGCGGCGCGCTGCGCACCGCCCCCTCATTGGGGTCGCGACGCCGGTTCTACTCGCCGTACGGGCTGACCCGCGGCTTTCTTCCGGCGGCTCCGGGGTGATGCTTCACCTCGCGCTCGCCCCCGGGCTCGCACCGTCCCCGGGTCGCTCATGGCTGCGTACGAAGCTACTCGTCCCCATCCAAGCCTTTCGCTCCGCCCAGTGTAAGGGCCCGGGGAGGGCCCGGCCGACCGGGTTTCCGGCGGTGGCCGCGGGCCCGCCGGGGCGACCCGAACGGTCCAGCGGCGTGAGCGCGGCCCTGCGGGCCCTGTCAAGGGGCGGATTACCCGCCGGGGAGCCGGGCACAACGGAGAAAGGTCCGTTTCACCGGCGCCGGGGCGGGTGGGGTGGCGGCGTGCCCCGTTTGCCGCGGGGCTGGGGTCGATTTATCGTCCCAGCACGATTCGCGAGCAAGATCACGATATGTGAAGGGGCCGCGGCCATGGTGGCGAAGAAGACCGCTGCGAAGAAGACCACGGCGACGAGAGCCGCCGCGGAAAAGGCGCCATCGGCCCCCTCCGAGCCCGCCGTGCCCGCGAAGAAGACGGCCGCGAAAAAGGCCGCGAAAGCCGTGAAGAAGGCGCCCGGGAAGGAACCCGGGAAGAAAGCGGCCGCCAAGAAGACGGTGGCGAAGAAGACGGTGGCGAAGAAGGCCGCGGCGGGGAAGACCACCGCGAAGAAGACCACCGTGAAGAAGACCACTGCGAAGAAAACCGCCGCGAAGAAGACCGCCGGTGCCGCGAAGAAGGCCGTGACAGAGACGGGAGCCAGAACTGTGGGAGCGAAGAAGACGGTGGCCGTGGGCGAGGTGCCCACGGGGGTGCCCACCGCCCGCGCGGCCGCGCCCGCCGGCGAGCTGGCCGTACGCCCCGGTGAGGAGCCGTGGTCCCCGGAGGAGGTGGCCGAGGCCAGGGCCGTACTGGCGGCGGACGTCACCCGGCTGAACGCGGAGCTGGCCGCCTCCGGCGCCGCCCTGGCGGGGCTGATGCGGGACTCCGGCGGCGGCGCGGGCGACGACGACGCCGACACCGGTACCAAGAACATCACCCGGGAGCACGAGCTGGCCCTCGCCGCCAAGGCCCGGGAGAACCTGGAGCAGACCGAGCGGGCCCTGCTCCGGCTGGACGCCGGAACGTACGGGAGCTGCGAGAACTGCGGCAAACCGATCGGAAAGGCCAGGATGCAGGCGTTCCCCCGGGCCACGCTCTGTGTGGAGTGCAAACAGAAGCAGGAGCGGCGGGGCTGAGCCGGGGCGGGTGACGTACCCTCGATCACAGTCAGGCACTAGTTGAGGGACTCACGTGACAGAGGCGGAGCGCATCATCGGTACGCCGGAGACACCGGGCACGTCCGACCCGTCGGAATCGTCCTCCGCCGAGGAGCGCGCGGCCGATGCCGTGAGCCCGGCGGACCCGGCGGACGCCGCCCCGGAGACCGGTGAGGGTCCCGAGGCGGACGAGCCCAGGGGCAGGCGCCGGATCGCCGTGCTGATCGGTGTCGCCGTGGTCGCCTATCTGATCGATCTGGTCAGCAAGATGATCGTGGTCGCCAAGCTGGAGCACCAGCCGTCGATCGAGGTCGTCGGCGATCTGCTGAGGTTCACGGCGGTACGGAACCCGGGCGCCGCTTTCGGTATCGGCGAGGCGTTCACGGTGATCTTCACCCTGATCGCCGCCTCGGTGATCGTGGTCATCGTCCGGCTGGCCCGGAAGCTCTACAGCACACCCTGGGCCGTGGCGCTGGGTCTGCTGCTCGGCGGGGCGCTCGGCAATCTGACCGACCGGATCTTCCGGTCGCCGGGGGTCTTCGAGGGCGCGGTCGTCGACTTCATCGCCCCCGCCCACTTCGCCGTCTTCAATCTCGCCGATACGGCGATCGTCTCCGGCGGCATCCTGATCGTGATCCTCTCCTTCCGCGGCCTCGACCCGGACGGCACCGTCCACAAGGACTGACGGGCCGGGCCCGTGTGCCGGGCCGGGCCGCGGTCCGTTCCGGGGCCCCGGGCAAGGCATACTCGGACGGGTGAGTACGCACCCCGAGATCCGCACCCTGCCCGTACCGGACGGCCTGGAGGGCGAGCGCGTCGACGCCGCCATCTCCCGCATGTTCGGATTCTCCCGGACGAAGGCCGCGGAGCTGGCCGCCGCGGGGAAGGTGCAGGTCGACGGGGCGGTCGTCGGCAAGAGCGAGCGGGTGCACGGCGGGGCGTGGCTGGAGGTCGAGATGCCGCAGGCGCCCGCCCCGGTGCAGATCGTGGCGGAGCCCGTGGAGGGCATGGAGATCGTCCACGACGACGACGACATCGTGGTGATCGTCAAGCCCGTCGGGGTCGCCGCCCACCCCAGCCCGGGCTGGACCGGTACGACGGTGATCGGCGGGCTGGCCGCCGCCGGATACCGGATCTCCACCTCGGGCGCCGCCGAGCGCCAGGGCATCGTGCACCGGCTGGACGTCGGGACCAGCGGGCTGATGGTGGTGGCGAAGTCGGAGCGCGCGTACACCTTGCTGAAGCAGCAGTTCCGGGAGCGTACGGTCGACAAGCGGTACCACGCCCTGGTGCAGGGGCACCCCGATCCGATGAGCGGCACGATCGACGCGCCGATCGGCCGGCATCCGAACCACGACTACAAGTGGGCCGTCACCGCCGACGGCAAGCCGTCGGTCACCCACTACGATCTGATGGAGGCGTTCCGGGCGGCGTCCCTGCTGGACATCAAGCTGGAGACCGGCCGTACGCACCAGATCCGGGTCCATATGTCGGCGCACCGGCATCCGTGCGTGGGCGATCTGACCTACGGGGCCGATCCGACCATGGCGAAGCGGCTGGGGCTGACCCGGCAGTGGCTGCACGCGGTGCGGCTGGGCTTCGAGCATCCGTCGGACGGCCGCTGGGTCGAGTACGCCAGTGAGTACCCGGACGACCTGCGGAAGGCCCTCGACCGCATCGCGGCGGAGAGCGAGTAGGGCCCCGGGTCCGGTCCGGGTACGCCGTAGCGCTCGCCCGTACCCCGTTCCGTACCCCCTCCCGGACTTCGAGGTCCCGTCGCGGCCCGGCCCGTACCGGCCCCCCGGTCGGCCCATCACCACCCCCGGACACAAGGCGCGAAAGCGGACGTTCGTGGCAGGCTGAGGAGGTCGTCGGGAGGCTCTCCGGCCGGAGGGGTGTGTGGACCAGGTCGCGCTGCTGCTGGGGCTGCTCTTCGGCGCCGTCGTGACCGTGCCCCTGGGTGACCGGCTCGATCTTCCCCCGCCCGTCCTGATGAGTCTGATCGGGGCGGGCGTGGCGTTTCTCCCCTTCGTACCCGACGCCGACATCCCGCCCGAGTTCATCCTGCCGCTGGTACTGCCGCCGCTGCTCTACGCGGCGGTCCAGCGGACCTCCTGGCGGCAGTTCACCGCCAACCTCCGGCCGATCCTGCTGCTCGCGGTCGCCCTGGTCTTCGTGACCACCGCCGCCGTGGCGGTGGTCGTCAACGCGATCGTGCCCGGACTGCCGATCGCCGCCGCCGTCGCCCTCGGGGCGCTCGTCGCGCCGCCCGACCCGGTCGCCGCCACCGCGGTCGCCGGACGCCTCGGGCTGCCGCGCCGACTGGTGTCGATCCTGGAGGGCGAGGGGCTCTTCAACGACGTCACCGCGATCGTGCTCTACCACGTGGCCATCGCCGCCGCCGTCACCGGCAGCTTCTCCTGGCCGGCCGCCGCCGGGCAGCTCGTCCTCTCGGCCGTGGTGGCCGTCGCCGTCGGGCTGGCCACCGGCTGGCTCTCCAACCGGCTGATGGGCCTCCTCGGCGATGCCACGCTCCAGGTCGGACTGACACTGATGGTGCCGTATGTGAGCTATGTGGTCGCCGAGGAGCTGCACGGTTCCGGGGTGCTCGCCGTCCTCACCACGGCCCTCTTCCTCGCCGAACACGCCGCCGACGCGGACGACGTGATGGGACGGCTCGCCGGAAATACCTTCTGGGGCATTGTGGACACCCTGGTCACCGGGGCCGCCTTCGGACTGATCGGCCTCGAACTGCGGAAGGTGTTCGGCACCGCCGACGGCGTACTGCTGCGGATGCTCGGCTGGGGCGCGGTGATCGCCGCCGTGGTGATCGGCGTACGGCTGCTCTGGCTGCTGCCCGCCACCTGGCTCGCCCAGCGGCTGCACTCCAAACGCGACTACGACGAGGACATCCCGGTCTCCTGGCGCGAAACCGTGGTGATGTGGTGGTCCGGGATGCGCGGGGTGGCGTCCGTGGCGCTCGCCCTGGCGATCCCGCTGACCACCGACGACGGCAGCCCCTTCCCGGGCCGCGACGAGATCGTCTTCATCGCCTTCGTGGTGATCCTCACGACCCTGCTGCTCCAGGGGCTGACCCTGCCCTGGCTGGTCCGGCGGCTCGGGGTGCGGGCCGACGCCGACGCCGAGCGCGACCTGGAGCACCGGCTCGCCCTGCGCGCCGCGGCGGCGGCCAGGCACCGGCTGAAGGAGATCGAGGAGGTCGAGGAGCTGCCGGAGGAGGTCAGCGAGCGGCTGCACCGGACGGCGTACGAGGTCGGCGCGCGGATCAGCCCCGAACTCGTCGACGAGGAGCGCCGCGACTGGTACGCCCGGCGGGTGGAGCGGCTGCGGTCGGTCCAGCGGATCCAGCGCGAGATGCTCTCCGCGGCCCGCCACGAGGTACTGGCCGCCCGCAGCGAGCCGGGTGCCGACCCGGAGATCGTGGACCGGGTGCTCCGGCATCTGGACGTCCGCAGCCTTCGGTAGGCCGTCTCTTCCGGATCTCGCCGAGGGCGGGCCGCTCGCCGGATCCGCGCGGGATCACGGTCGACGCGGTCGCCCCGGCGGGTCGGGGAAACCAGTCCCCTCGACCCGCCGGGGCGCCCCGGGCCGGGGTCAGCTCGCCGGGCGGGGGCGCGGCGGGCTCTCGTCGTGGCGCCGGGGGATGTCGTCCGGCCGGTCCGGGGCGGGGATCGTGGCGATCCGGGGGAGGGCGTACGGATGGTGTTCGTACAGCCAGGCGATCATCCGTTCCCGGACCTCGCAGCGGATCGTCCACAGATCGTCGGAGTCCTTGGCGGTCACCACGGCCCGGACCACGATGGTCGACGGGGTGGTGTCCGTGACCACGAGCGACTGGTCCCGGCGGTCCCACGCCGGATGGCCGCCGACGATCTCCGCCAGTCGCCGCCGCATCTCGGCCACCGGGGCCGAGTGGTCCAGATGGAAGAAGACGGAGCCGGTCATCTGGATCCCGCCGCGCGACCAGTTCTCGAACGGTTTGCCGGTGAAGTACGAGACCGGCATCGTGATCCGCCGCTCGTCCCAGGTCCGGACCGTGAGCGCGGTCAGGGTGATCTCCTCGACCGTGCCCCACTCCCCGTCCACGACCACCACGTCCCCGATCCGGACCATGTCGCCGAAGGCGATCTGGAGCCCGGCGAAGAGATTGCCGAGGGTGGACTGCGCGGCGACACCGGCGACGATGCCCAGGACACCGGCGGACGCCAGCATCGAGGTGCCGACGGCCCGCATCGCCGGGAAGGTCAGCAGCATCGCCGCGACGGCGACCACTCCGACGACGGCGATCACCACCCGCTGGATCAGGGTGACCTGGGTCCGGACCCGGCGTACCCGGGCCGCGTCACCGGCTCCGGCCGCGTACCGCCGGTAGACGGACTCCACCACCGCGGTCGCGATCCGGACCACCAGCCAGGCCGAGGCCCCGATCAGGGTGAGGGTCAGCAACTGGCCGATGCCCCGCTCGTGGCGTTCCACGACCCCGATACCGGTCTGCCGGTACGCGCCTCTCAGCAGCGCCGCGCAGAGCACCACCTGGAGTGCCGGGCGGCCCCGGCGCAGCAGATTCCACAGCGGGGTCTCGGGGCGCCGGGCGGCGGCGCGCCGCAGCAGCAGATCGGCCAGCCAGCCCACCACCACGGTGAGCAGGACCGAGCCGCCGATGACGATCAAGGGACGTAGCGCGTTCTCCATGCAGGGACACGTAACCTGACCCGATGGACATCATGCTTTTTCATTCGGTCTACGGTCCGCGGCCGGCCGTCCGGGCCGCCGCCGCCCGCCTGGAGGAGGCGGGGCACCGGGTCTGGACACCCGATCTGTTCGAGGGGCGGACCTTCGAGACCGTCGAGGAGGGCATGGCCTTCAAGGAGGAGCTGGGCCGGGACGAGCTGCTGAAGCGGGCCGTGGTCGCCGCCGCGCCGCACTCCGGCGGCGGACTGGTCTACCTGGGGCTGTCGCTGGGCGCCTCCGTGGCGCAGAACCTGGCCCTCGGTGACGAGAAGGCCCGCGGGCTCGTCCTGCTGCACGGTACGTCGGACATCGCCGAGGGCGCCGGGGCCGACGGTCTGCCCGTACAGCTCCATGTCGCCGACCCGGACGTCTTCGAGCCGCACGACTGGCAGACGGCCTGGTATCTGGGGATGGGCCGGGCGGGGGCCGATGTGGAGGTCCACCGCTACCCGGGCGCCGGGCATCTTTATACGGACCCGGACCTGCCGGACTACGACGCGGAGGCCGCCGAGCGGACCTGGCGTACCGTCCTGGCGTTCCTCGACGAGCTGGCCTCGGCGGACGGCCGGGACTGAGCGTCCCCGCCCCGGCTCACGGCACGGGCCCCGGGAACGTCACGTTCCCGGGGCCCGTGCCGTGCCGGATCAGCTCGCCGCGCCCAGCGCCTTGTCGAGCGCCTTGTTGTAGTCCGCCGGAGTCATCGGCGAACCCTTGCCGTCCTCGCCGGTGACCTTCTTGCCGTCCATCTTCAGCGTCGGCGTCCCCTGGACGCCGCTCTTCTCGAACTTCGCCGACATCTTCATCGCCCACGCGTCGAAGGTGCCGTCCTTGACGTTCTTCTCGAACGTCGCGTTGTCCTTGAGCGCCGGGACGGAGTCCGCGACCTTCAGCAGATACGAGTCCTTGGCGAACTCGTCCTTGCTCTCCTCGGGGAAGAACTTCTTCGAGTAGAGGGCGGCCTTGTAGTCGGCGAACGCCTCGGGGCTGACGTCCAGCGCCGCGCCCAGCGCGCTCAGCGCGTTCTTGGAGCCCTCGCCGGAGGCCATGTTGTCGATGAAGGTCGCGCCGACGTACTGGACCTTGTACTTGCCCGCGGCGATGTCCTTCTTCATGGTCTCGCCCACGCTCTGCTCGAACGCGGCACAGGCCGGGCAGCGGGAGTCCTCGTACAGCTCCAGGGTCTTCTTCGCGTCCGCCTTGCCGAGGACCACGGTCGTCCCGTTCTCGCCCGAGGTGTTCTTGGGCGCGGTGACGTTCTTGGCGTCCTTCGCGGCGTCCCAGCCGTCGGGCTTGTTGGCCTGCATCACGCCGTAGCCGATACCGCCGGCCAGGGCGAGGACACCGACCGTCGACCCGGCGACGATCAGCTGGCGGCGCAGCCGCTCCTTCTTGGCCTGGCGCTCGCGCTCCACCCGGATCCGCTCGCGGGCCGCCGCCTTGTTGGCCTTGTTGTTCCGTGCGCTCATGCTGCATTCACTCCGTAAGGGGGACGTAGATCAGAGAGGGGAATATGTCGATATGGGGATACGGGGTGTCCAGGGCGGGGACGGTCGTGGACACGGCGGGATCGGCCGGTGCCGCGCGGGCCGGTGCGACCGCGGTCCCCGGGGTCAGGGGGGCGTGGTGATCGCGGAGACAGCCCGCGGACCCGCGGAGGAACGCGGGGGACCGCTACGCGGCGAGTACGAGGGCCGCCGGGCGCGGGGGACCCCGCCGTCCCAGGGCGTGCACCAGGAGCAGGGTGCGGAAGGCGGTGTTCCGGGGGGCGGGACGCGGGCCGCGCCCCACCGGGCGGTGCGCCGCGGCCACCACGGCGACCGCCAGCAGCAGCGGCCGGAAGGCGTACGCCTCCAGGGTCCGGGCCAGCCCCGCCAGCGCCGCCTCGCCCTGCCAGAGCCAGGCCGAGGCCAGCAGCCCGACCGTGATGTGCACGGCCAGCAGCAGCCAGGGCGTGGCCGGTCCCGGCGAGGCCAGCAGCGATACGGGGCCGCCGGCCGCCGACGGCACGCCCGTCAGCCGGGTGCCGATCGAGCCGTCGCAGAGCACATCGAGCCCGAGGGCCCGCAGGGAGCCGGTGACCGGCCCGCCGCTGGGTCCGTAACACGCGCTCTGGCTGCCGTTGAAGACGGTGTCGGCGGCCAGCTCCAGCGGTACCAGCAGACCGGCGATCCGCCGGAAGCCGCGCTCACGGCCCGACAGGGCGTAGGCGACACCGAAGACGCCCGCCGCGAGCGCGGCGACGGTGAACCACGGCAGCGGGGCTCCGGAGAGCAGCACATGCGAAGCCGCGGACAGGGTCACGACCACCGCCGTGAAGACCGCCGCCCGCAGCAGTCGCAGCCGCGTACCCGAAACGTCCATCGTCAGTGAGTGTGCCATGCCCGGGTGAAAGGAGGCTTAAAAGCCCGGCGCCCCGTCACCGGCGGTGACGGCGCGGTCGCGGCGCCTTCCCCGGCCCTGGTCCGGGCACCTGCCCCGGCTCCCTTCACGGCCCCGGGCACGGCTCCGCTCACAGCCCCGGTATCCGGCCGTTGCGGAAGAGGTCCACGAAGATCTGGTGGTCGTGGCGGGCCCGCCGGCCGTAGTCGTGCGCGAAGTCGACCAGCAACTGGGGGAAGCCCTCCTCGTCGGCGGCGATCGCGGCGTCGATGGCCCGCTCGGTGGAGAACGGCACCAGGGAGTGGCCGCTCTCGTCGTCCGCGGCGCCGTGCATGGTCGCCGTGGCCCGGCCCAGGTCGGCGACGACGGCCGCGATCTCCGCCGGATCGTCGATATCGCCCCAGTCGAGATCCACCGCGTACGGCGACACCTCGGCGACCAGCTGACCGGCGCCGTCCAGCTCGGTCCAGCCCAGCCACGGATCGGCGTGGTCCTGGAGGGCGCGCTGGGAGATCACGGTGCGATGGCCCTCGTGGTGGAAGTACTCCCGGACCGCGGGGTCGGTGACATGCCGCGAGACCGCCGGGGTCTGCGCCTGCTTCATATAGATCACGACATCGTTCTCCAGCGCGTCGCTGTTCCCCTCCAGCAGGATGTTGTACGACGGCAGACCGGCCGAGCCGATCCCGATCCCGCGCCGCCCCACCACGTCCTTCACCCGGTACGAGTCGGGCCGGGCCAGCGACGCCTCGGGCAGGGTCTCCAGATAGCCGTCGAAGGCGGCCAGCACCTTGTAACGGGTGGCGGCGTCCAGCTCGATGGAGCCGCCCCCGCCCGCGAAGCGCCGCTCGAAGTCCCGGATCTCCGTCATCGAGTCGAGGAGCGAGAAGCGGGTCAGGGACCGGGCGTCGCGCAGCGCGTCCAGCAGCGGGCCCTGGGCGGTGTCGAGAGTGAAGGGAGGCAGATCGTCCTCGCGGGCACCGGCGGCCAGGGCGCTGATCCGCTCCCGGTAGGCGGCGGCGAAGATCCCCACCAGCTCGGTGATCTGCCGGTCCGCGAGCGCCTTGGTGTAGCCGATCAGGGCCAGGGACGCGGCGAGCCGCTTCAGATCCCAGGTGAACGGGCCCACATAGGCTTCGTCGAAGTCGTTCACATTGAAGATCAGCCGCCCGTTGGCGTCCATGTACGTACCGAAGTTCTCGGCGTGCAGATCGCCGTGGATCCACACCCGGCTGGTCCGCTCGTCCAGATACGGCCCGGCCGCCATCGCGTCGTCGCCCCGCCCGGCGTGCTCCCGCTCCAGGTCGTGGTAGAAGAGGCAGGCCGTGCCCCGGTAGAAGGCGAACGCCGAAGCGGCCATCTTCCGGAACTTGACCCGGAAGGCCGCCGGATCGGCGGCCAGAAGCTCGCCGAAGGCCGTACCGAAGACGGTGAGGATCTCCTCACCGCGGGTCTCGGCCGTGATCTCGGCGGGATGCGGAACGGGCATCGCGGTGTGCCTCCTGCGACAGGGCGGAACGTGGGTCCCGGCCGGGGGCGGGCGCCCACCGGCCGGGAGTGGTCTTACGCCCCCTCCAACGCCCGGCGCGCTCCGGAGGTGCCCGGAGCGGGGGGTCCGAGGGACTGTCCACAGGGTGTGCGGCACCGCCCGCGAGTGTCGGCGCGGAGTCGTAGACTTCGACGCTGTCCCCCCGGGCACCCCACACCCCCCTGTCCGTCGCCCCGCCGTCTCTGGAGGCCCCCGCCGTGACGAAGCCCCCCTTCACGCATCTGCACGTCCACACGCAGTATTCGCTGCTGGACGGTGCGGCGCGGTTGAAGGACATGTTCGACGCGTGCAACGAGATGGGGATGACCCATATCGCGATGACCGACCACGGGAATCTGCACGGGGCGTACGACTTCTTCCATACGGCGGTGAAGGCGGGGGTGACGCCGATCATCGGGATCGAGGCGTATGTCGCGCCCGAGTCGCGGCGGAACAAGCGGAAGATCCAGTGGGGTCAGCCGCATCAGAAGCGGGACGACGTCTCCGGTTCCGGTGGTTATACCCATAAGACGATCTGGGCGTCGAACAACACCGGTCTGCACAATCTCTTCCGGCTCTCCTCGGACGCCTATGCGGAGGGCTGGCTCCAGAAGTGGCCCCGGATGGACAAGGAGACCATCTCCCAGTGGTCCGAGGGGCTGATCGCCTCCACCGGCTGCCCCTCGGGTGAACTCCAGACCCGGCTGAGGCTCGGGCAGGAGAAGGAGGCTCTCCAGGCGGCGTCGGACTATCAGGACATCTTCGGCAAGGGCCGGTATTTCCTGGAGCTGATGGACCACGGTATCGAGATCGAGCGGCGGGTGCGGGACGGGCTGCTGGAGATCGGGAAGAAGCTCGGCATTCCGCCGCTGGTCACCAATGACTCGCATTACACCTATGAACACGAGTCGACGGCGCATGACGCGCTGCTCTGCATTCAGACGGGCAAGAACCTCTCCGATCCGGACCGGTTCCGGTTCGACGGCTCGGGCTATTACCTGAAGTCGACGAAGGAGATGTACGCGGTCGACTCGTCGGACGCCTGGCAGGAGGGGTGCCGCAATACCCTGCTGGTCGCCGAGCAGATCGACACCACCGGCATGTTCCAGTCCCGGAACCTGATGCCCAGGTTCGACATCCCCGAGGGCTATACCGAGGTCACCTGGTTCCAGTCCGAGGTCCGCTCCGGAATGGAGCGCCGGTTCCCGGGCGGTGTGCCGGACGACCGGGCCCGGCAGGCCGAGTACGAGATGTCGGTCATCATCGACATGGGCTTCCCCGGCTACTTCCTCGTCGTCGCCGACTTCATCATGTGGGCCAAGAACAACGGCATCGCGGTCGGCCCCGGCCGGGGTTCCGCCGCCGGTTCGATCGTGGCGTACGCGATGGGCATCACCGACCTCGACCCGATCGAGCACGGACTGATCTTCGAGCGGTTCCTCAACCCCGAGCGCATCTCGATGCCCGATGTCGACATCGACTTCGACGAGCGCCGGCGCGTCGAGGTGATCCGCTACGTCACCGAGAAGTACGGCGCCGACAAGGTCGCCATGATCGGCACCTACGGAAAGATCAAGGCCAAGAACGCGATCAAGGACTCGGCCCGGGTGCTGGGCTATCCGTACGCGATGGGCGACCGGCTCACCAAGGCCATGCCCGCCGACGTCCTCGGCAAGGGCATCGAACTCTCCGGCATCACCGACTCCTCGCATCCGCGGTACGGCGAGGCCGCCGAGATCCGCGGGATGTACGAGAACGAGCCGGATGTGAAGAAGGTGATCGACACCGCGCGCGGTGTGGAGGGCCTGGTCCGGCAGATGGGTGTGCACGCGGCGGGCGTGATCATGTCCAGCGAGCCGATCGTGGACCACGCCCCGGTCTGGGTCCGGCACACCGACGGCGTCACCATCACGCAGTGGGACTATCCGCAGTGCGAATCGCTCGGCCTGCTGAAGATGGACTTCCTCGGCCTGCGAAACCTCACCATCATGGACGACGCCGTCAAGATGGTGAAGTCCAACAAGGGCGTCGAGCTGGAGATGCTCTCCGTTCCGCTGGACGACCCCAAGACGTACGAACTGCTCTGCCGCGGTGACACCCTCGGTGTCTTCCAGTTCGACGGCGGCCCCATGCGGTCCCTGCTGCGGCTGATGAAGCCCGACAACTTCGAGGACATTTCCGCCGTCTCGGCCCTCTACCGGCCGGGCCCGATGGGAATGAACTCCCACACCAACTACGCGCTGCGGAAGAACAAGCAGCAGGAGATCACCCCCATCCATCCGGAGCTGGAAGAGCCGCTCCGGGAGGTCCTGGACCTCACCCACGGACTGATCGTCTACCAGGAGCAGGTCCAGAAGGCCGCCCAGATCATCGCCGGTTACTCCCTCGGCGAGGCCGACATCCTCCGCCGGGTGATGGGCAAGAAGAAGCCCGAGGAGCTGGCGAAGAACTTCACCATCTTCCAGGCGGGCGCCCGGAAGAACGACTACTCCGACGAGGCCATCCAGGCGCTCTGGGACGTCCTGGTCCCGTTCGCCGGCTATGCCTTCAACAAGGCGCACTCCTCCGCGTACGGCCTGGTCACCTATTGGACGGCCTATCTCAAGGCGAACTACCCGGCCGAGTACATGGCCGCCCTGCTGACCTCGGTGAAGGACGACAAGGACAAGTCGGCGGTCTATCTCAACGAGTGCCGCCGGATGGGCATCAAGGTCCTGCCGCCCAATGTCAACGAGTCCCAGTCCAACTTCGCCGCCCAGGGCGATGATGTGATCCTCTTCGGTCTCTCCGCCGTCCGGAACGTCGGGACGAACGTCGTCGAGGCGATCATCCGCTGCCGCAAGGCCAAGGGGAAGTACAGCTCCTTCCCCGACTTCCTCGACAAGGTCGAGGCCGTCGTCTGCAACAAGCGGACCGTGGAATCGCTGATCAAGGCCGGGGCCTTCGACGAGATGGGCCATACCCGCAAGAGCCTGGTCGCCCACCACGAACCCATGATCGACAATGTGGTGGCGGTCAAGCGCAAGGAGGCCGAGGGGCAGTTCGACCTCTTCGGCGGGATGGGCGAGGAGGGCGGCGACGAGCCCGGCTTCGGACTCGACGTCGAGTTCTCCGACATCGAGTGGGAGAAGTCCTATCTGCTCGCCCAGGAGCGCGAGATGCTCGGCCTCTACGTCTCCGACCACCCCCTCTTCGGAATCGAGCACGTCCTCTCCGACAAGTCGGACGCGGCGATCTCCCAGCTCACCGGCGGCGAGCACGCCGACGGGGCGGTGGTCACCATCGGCGGCATCATCTCCGGCCTCCAGCGGAAGATGACCAAGCAGGGCAACGCCTGGGCCATCGCCACCGTCGAGGACCTGGCCGGATCCCTGGAGTGCATGTTCTTCCCGGCCACCTACCAGCTGGTCTCCACCCAGCTCGTCGAGGACACCGTCGTCTTCGTCAAGGGACGGCTCGACAAGCGGGAGGACGTGCCCCGGCTGGTCGCGATGGAGCTGATGGTCCCGGACCTCTCCAACGCGGGCACCAACGCCCCGGTGATCGTCACCATTCCGACGGTGAAGGTCACCCCGCCGATGGTCACCAGGCTGGGTGAGATCCTCAGCCACCACCGGGGGAACACCGAGGTACGGATCAAGCTCCAGGGGCCCCGCAGCACCACGGTCCTCCGGCTCGACCGGCACCGGGTCCAGCCCGACCCGGCGCTCTTCGGCGATCTGAAGGTCCTGCTCGGCCCGTCCTGTCTCGCGGGCTGATCCGCCGGACCGGACAGCACGGACCCGGGCCGTCACGGACCGGGGACAGCACGGAGGGGCCGCGCCCCGGGTACGGGCGCGGCCCCCCGCCCCGGAACCCCGCCCGCCCCGGGTGCCCCCCCGCGGGGCGGGGAAACGGCGAAGGGAGAGCGGGGGGGGGGGGAAGAGAGTACTTACACACGTGTAGATATCGGTGGTCGGGGTATCATTATTAAGGGG